>NZ_JBKWZF010000019.1:0-44460 GCF_046991905.1 Finegoldia sp.
GCGGGTAGTTTATTGTTTCGTTCGCAAGCGAACTCAACTGACTAAAGTCATCAATTAAAATATAAGCCGGTATTACCCGGCTTATATCAAAAAATTAATATTCTATGAATTTTTCGGATTTGCATCCGCAAATTGGACATGCATCGATTTTTTCAAATCCTATGTATCCGCAAACTGGGCATAGTAATATTTCTTCTACTTCTAAGTCTTTTCCACCATCAACGAATTCTTTTGCTTTTCCGAATCTTTCAGCGTGAACTTTTTCTGCTTCTACAGCAAATCTCATAGCTCTTACTGCTTCTTTTTCTTCTTGCATTTCAGCTACTTCTATGTAAGCTGGGTACATTTCAGTTGCTTCGAAGATTTCTCCGTTTCTAGCTCCTTCTAAGTTTTCAGAAGTGCTTCCAATTCCGAAACCAGCCATGCTAGTTACTGCGAAATCACCGTGAACATCTTTTAATGCATCAAAGTGTAATGCAGCGTGGATTTTTTCAGCATCAGCTGTAGCGTTGAACAATCTAGCAACATTTTTAAAACCGTCTTTTTCAGCTTTATTCCCCCAAATGTTGTATCTGTTTCTTGCTTGAGATTCTCCTCCAAATGCTGATTGTAAATTTGCTTGTGTCATCATTTTCATATCAAAATACCCCCTAAATTATTTTATATATATATTATATCACATTGATACCAAACAATGAATACAGATTGTAATAATTACAAATTATCTCATTCTACTTACTATAACTTTTCGTCTTAAATCCTGATGTGAATCGCTATCTTCTTTTAATTTATCCATCCACATTAATGATTTGCCAGTTCCCCTAACAACTGCAGTGATTGGTCCATCTACAATTCTGGCATTCACACCAATTCTTTCAGAAATCAATTTATCCAATCCTTTGAGTAGGCTTCCTCCACCACTCATGATAATTCCTCTTTCGTAAACATCTGCTGCCAATTCTGCAGGAGTTTGTTCCAAAACTTCTTGGACAGTGTCCACGATTTTATCGATCGGTTTTTTCAACGCAACGGAGATATCCTTTGAGGAAACGTAAATGTGCATTGGCAATCCATTTACCAAATTCCTACCTTTGATTTCATACAACTCTCCGTCGTCTCTTGGATATGCACTACCTACATTGATTTTAACTTTTTCCGCTGTCGATTCCCCAATAATCATGTTGTATTTTGTCTGAACAAAATCTTGAATTCTTTTGTCAAATTCGTCCCCTGCAACAGGAATGGATTTGTTGATTACAATTCCACCCATGGAAATCACGGCAACATCAGTAGTACCTCCTCCAATATCCACTACAATATTTCCTCTTGCATCTGTTACATCAATTCCCGATCCTATAGCTGCTGCTAGTGGTTCTTCGATTAAATAAGTATTATAAGCTCCTGCATATTTTGCCGCTTGAATAACTGCACGTCGTTGTACTTGAGTGATTTGACTTGGAACACAAATCAAAACCTCAGGTCTAATCAAGGATTTCCCCAAAGTTTTTCTGAGCAAATAGGAAATAATCTTTTCTGTAGAATTGAAATCTGCAACCACACCATCTTTTAGTGGTTTTTTTGCGATAATATTTCCTGGAGTTCTTCCCAAAATTTTCTTAGCATCTTTACCAACAGAAATGATTTTGGAATTAAAACTATTCATCGCAACAACTGATGGCTCATTCAGTACAACTCCTTTATTAGGTAGATACACAAGAACAGATGCCGTTCCCAAATCTATTGCTATTTTTCTTCTAAAATTCATATAATCACCTATAAATCTTTTTTGTTAAGTATACAAACGCTGTTAGCAGTGATGCCTTCACATCTACCTTCAAAACCAAGTTGTTCTGTTGTTGTCGCCTTTACAGAAACATTAAATGTATTAGTGTGCAAATCTTGTGCGATATTTTCTCTCATAGTATCAATATAATCTCTAAGTTTTGGTTTTTGGCAAGAAATCGTGCAATCAATATTTCCCACTTCATACCCCATATCATCCATAATCTCAAAAACTTTTCTAAGTAATACTCTGGAATCAATGTCCTTGTATTTCATATCAGTATCAGGAAATAATTTTCCAATATCTCCAAGGCAAAGCGCTCCACATATAGCATCCATTATCGCATGAATCAAAACATCTGCATCACTGTGACCCAAAAGTCCCTTGTCATGTGGTATCTCCACTCCGCCTAATATTAATTTTCTATCTTCAACAAGCTTATGAACGTCTAACCCAAAACCTATTCTCATTCATTTTCTCTCTTTCTTGCAATTAATTCTCCAAATAACAAATCCTCTTGAGTTGTTATTTTGATGTTAGAATAATCGCCTTTAATTATCTTTACTTTTTTGCCGACGATTTCAAGCAAAGATGAATCGTCAGTTACATTTATTTTTTCGTCAAATACTAATTTGTAAGCATCTTTAATGGATTTATATTTGAAAACTTGTGGAGTTTGTGCCATATACAAATGTGCCCTGTTAGGAGTGTTAACCACTCTCATATCATCATCGACATATTTTATCGTATCCTTCGCTCCAACGCTCACAACAAGACCATCGTAATCACCGATGGATTCGATAGCTTCAAGAATTTTTTCTCGTCTTATAAATGGTCTAGCCGCATCGTGACTGATTATCAAATCACAATTTTCACTGACTTTATTCAACCCATTATATGTAGATTTTTCTCTTGTATCGCCACCAGTAGCAATTATGATATCTCTGTAGCCTTTTTCTTTAATAAATTTTCTTACAAATTCTTCATCTTCTTCTCTGATTACAAGAATGAACTCTCTTATTTCATCGATAGATTGAAATACATCCAATGTCATCTCCAAAATCATTTTATCTCTTATTTTCAAAAACTGTTTCGGAATTTTATTATTCATTCTTTGAGAGGAGCCAGCAGCTGTAATAATAGCTGAAATATATTTATCCATACAACACCTCATTATTATTATATCAAAAAATGAACTTAATTAAAAAAATATACAATTTCAATAAAAAAAGAGAACTACCTAATGTAGCTCTCAAAATATTAATTATCCTTTTCATCTGATTTCTTAGCAAAAATCATTTTCCCTGCAGAAGTTTGAAGAACACTTGTAACAGTACATTCGATAACTTGTCCCAAATATTTCTTGCCATCTTCCACTACAATCATCGTACCATCGTCTAAGTATCCGATACCTTGATTGTTTTCTCGTCCTTCTTTTATAATTGACACATTAATTGGTTCGCCCGCTATAAAAACAGGTCTCATTGCATTTGCCAAATCATTTATGTTAAACACGAAAACTTCTTGCAAGTTTGCAACCTTATTCAAATTATAGTCGTTAGTAAGTAAATTTGCATTCAATTCTTCTGACATTTTAACGAGCATTGAATCAACTTTGTCGATATTTGGATATCTTTTATCAACTACTTTGACTTTGTCTTTGTAGTCAGTTTGCATAGTTTTTAAAATATCCAATCCACGTCTTCCTTTTTGCCTTCTTAAATAATTATCAGAATCAGCTATATGTTGCAGTTCTTCGATAACAAATATTGGAATAATCAGAGTTCCTTCTAAAAACCCAGTCTTCAGTATATCGATAATTCTACCGTCGATGATAGTAGAAGTATCTACGATTTTGGGTCTAACTTTGCTATCTTTGCTTGGTATTCTTATACCTGATTTTTCTTTTGTTTTAATTCTTTCGAAAAAAGTTAAGAAATCATCGTGATAATTGAGTGCAAGCTTCGCCCCCAAAAATCCCATTCCAATATAAAATACGATCTCAAAAATAACCGTCAATACAGTTCCTATCCCCGGAATATTTAATTTTAACAACGGCTGTGATATCAAAAAAGCTAGGATAAGCCCTACCACAAGACCAATAGTTCCAATAATAATATCGACCAGAGAGAACTTTTTAAGTGAATCTTCAATAGATTCTATCAATTTCAATTCTACTGATATGAATTTCGGAGCCAAAGCATAAAATATAAATCCAAAAACAACTGCTGCTGCAATCATACAAATTATCTTGATAATCAAACCTGTTGATTTATCAATAAAATTATTGAATATAGCATTAGCAAATATAATTCCTAAAATAGCTCCGATGATAGATATCAGGATTGACATCCCTCGTCTGAACAAAACATTAATCCTCCTTTCAAAATATTTTAGTCCAAATCAATCAATTCATTCACCATGCTTTCAGCTTTTGATGGTTTAATATCCAAGCTGCTTGCTATTTCGCTAATAAGCATTTTTCTGGAGGTATTTAGCACTTTCTTTTCAATCATGGATAGGCCTTTTTTTGAATCCAGTTCATATAATCCCTTATACACAATTGCAGTTTCTTTTATATCTCCGGTTCTCAATTTTTCAAGATTTTCTTTGTACCTTTTATTCCAATTAGAAGGAAATTTTACTGGACTATTCTCTAAAATATCTCTTAAAGAATGAATGGTCTCTTCTTTAGCGACAAATCTTATTCCCATATCATTTATCTTATCTACAGGTATAGAGATTTTCATTTCCCCCATTGGCATTTTCAAAATATAATAATCTTTTTTAACTCCCAAGACCTCTTTATTTTGTACTTCGGTAATTATGCCTGCACCGTGCATAGGATAAACAATCTTATCGCCTATTTTAAACATACTATCACCTCACCTTATATTATAGCTTAATAATAATTTAAATTCAATAATAAAACTTTTAATTATATCATATCTTGTTTTTTTGTCAATTAAAAAAGACGATGAATTTTCATCGCCTAATTTTCGTAGTAATATATTAATTTAAAATTGTAACTCTTACAGTTCTTCTTCCCCAATTATTGCTTTGAGATTTTGAACCAAATACTAAGTCGATTCTATTTCCTTTGATAGCTCCACCAGTATCTTCAGCTCTTGCGTATCCATATCCTTCAATGTACAATCTTGTTCCCAAAGGAATTACATTAGGGTCAACAGCTGCTACACCGTATCTAATAGCTGTTCCCATTGCTGTTGTAGAATATCCACCATTTTCAGCAGGATCAGAAGTATAAGCAGTAGATCTCATTGTAATAGTTCTTCCTGAAACATTTTGAGGTGCTGATTGTTGTTGTTTTTCTTTTTTAGCTCTTTCTTCTTGTTCTTTTTTTCTTTTTTCAGCAAGTTTTTGAGCTTGAATTTTTCTTTCCTTTGCAAGTCTTTTATCTCTATCTTTAGGTGATTCCTTTGTTGTGTTTTTAGCTGTAATATAAGCTGTTCTTCCAAAATAAGTAATTCTTAAATTATCTTCATCAATGTGACCTTTGATTTCTGAGTCTTTGTCAATTGCTCCCAATTCTTTTGCTTCTTTTTCTTCTTTTGAATCAAATACTTTAGTTTCTTCGTTAACCCATCCTTCAAACTTATTTGGATCTGGTTTAACTTCTTTTTGTGACAAATATGATTTGTAAATAAAACCTTCGATATTCTTCTTATCTTGTGTAAAAGTTACTTTTGCAAAAACTTCTCCAATTTTTTCAACTTTTACAGCGTCGCCTTGTTCTAATTCTCCGATTATTTTACTGTGTTCATTTTCCTCTTTAAACAAATCTGTATCATCATTTATCCAATATTTTTTTGATTGTGTATTTTCACTTGATTTTTGTTCTACTTTAACATTATTCAAATCTTTTGCTTGTGAATTTGATGGTACAAATGCTAATAAGCTTGTCATAATGACAACAGAAGAATTTAAAATTAACTTTCTAAAACTCATTTGTATCTCCTCTTTCTTTCGTTTAGATTTTTTCTTATTTTTTACTACCCGGCTATTTTATACAACCCAGAAAAATAATTCAAGAAAAAGAGATATGTTTTTTATCATTTTAACGATACTCGTTTTCATTAGACTGTTTTGTATCTATTCGCTCAAAATTAATAAATGTTAAATGCTTGAAAATAAGGGGTTACAAAAAGGTTACAGTGAGTTTTAAAATCATTTGTTTATTGAGTACAACAGTTTAAAATATTACATTTTTGTAATATTTAGTGTGTTTTTAGTCATATTTCCTAAAATTTTCTAAATTTCACGAAAAAATCCCTATGTGAATTAACTAAAATAAAACATTTAGATAATAAACATAGGGATTGTTAAGAGTTTTTTAAATTTAAATATCGATAATTTAAAGTTCTCCCAGTTCCTTTTTTAATTCATACACAAGTTTATTTTCGACCTTATCTATATCCATTACAAAATTCATTAAACCTCCAAACAGTGATTTGTTGTGAAGTTTCATATCCACATCGACAAAACTACCTAAATTGGTGTCTCCAAAATCAAAATTCAAATACCCATCTATGGTTTTAGAATTCAAATCGATGTACATTTTTTCGTTTTCTACAAGCTCTTTAATCGTATAAGTCATAGAAACTCCCAAATTATCTATTACATATTGATTTTTAACTCCAGTAGGTTTTGAATTATCTAATAATCTATCTTTTATTGTTTGAAAAACTCTACTTCTATCCGATTTGAATTCTTCTCTTTTTTTTAGTTCACCCATTAATAATTTCCACCTTTCGTTTTATTATTTCGTCTAGTTTTTCTGAATAATCTCTT
The DNA here is from genome assembly GCF_046991905.1 of Finegoldia sp. NCBI lineage: Bacteria > Bacillati > Bacillota > Tissierellia > Tissierellales > Peptoniphilaceae > Finegoldia > Finegoldia sp. Next base: position 6,596 of record NZ_JBKWZF010000019.1, read on the forward strand.
AAATTTTTGTAGTTTGTGTATTTTATTATATCATCTTTTATGATTTTAGAATTGGCAGTCATTCCAAAACCTATAATACTCTCCAATTCCTCATTGATTACAATATTGTATCTCGATGGATAATCCTTACAGTATCCGATATTTTCCATATTATTCAGGATGTTTTTCTGACGATACAAATAATACGGCTTGTAATCATTCTCCAAAGTCCATGCTTTTACAAGCTGCATTTGTTTTTCTGCAATATTTTCTTCAAAATTTGCTTTATCGTATTTTTGTGAATACTTGCTTCCATTTTTAATAGACAAAGTGTGAAACGTTATATTATCAGGCTGTAGTCGTCTTAAAATTTCTAGATTTTCTTTTGTATTAGTTACATCATCATACAATAATCCCAATATAAAATCCATATTCACGACAAATCCTAAGTTTTTGGCTTGAGTGTACAAATCAAGCAAATTATTATTATTTTGAATTCGCCCCATTTCTTTCAAAGCTTTTTCGTTAAAAGTTTGTGGATTAAGGCTAATTCTTGTCACCTTGTACTTTTTTAACAACTTCAACTTCTCATAATGCAAGCTATCTTCACGACCAGCTTCGAAAGTGTATTCCAGTAGTTCATCTGACACAAAACACTTTTCAATAACTTTCAAAAGCTTTTCTAGCATTATCTTATCCAAACTTGTCGGAGTTCCCCCTCCCACATAAATTGTTTTGATTTTATGCTTGTCGATACTCTTGGAAACTTCTGTGATTTCTTTTATTAAATATCCAAGATATTCTTCTCTTTTGTCGTTATTTTTATAAACTATTGTCGGGAAAGAACAATAATCGCATCTGCTAGGACAAAATGGAATATTGATATATATGTTATAGTTTTTCTCGTCAAAATCCATGGTAGACTGAATTTTGTCAATGTCTCGTAAAAGTTTCAAGTTTTCATCATTTATCAAATACATTCTACTTAATTCTTCATCGCTGTGATTTCTCAAAATCTTTGATGGCTTCGTTCCAGTTAGTATTCCCCAATCATTCGTATAATTGTATCGCAGTGAAAATAACTGATACAGTATTTTCTTCAGTTCTAGTCTAGTCTTAAATGTGTATTTTTTGTCTTTAATTACATAATCTGTTCCAACTACAAAATCACTCTGTCCAAATTCCAAATTTTGTTTAGAATCAAATATCGTAAAAATATCGATACATTCTTTTTGATATTTTTTATCTTCTAATTGTATTTTCATATTTTCTCAATTAAATAATCCGGCACATTTCTGAAACGAAAAATGCCGGGTTTTATTTATAAATCGTCTTCTATTATTGCTGACTTGGAATATGCTGATGGTTTTGCTTCGAAGAAATCCGTTTTGATTTTATTTGGATCAGAATATTCACTTACCCATTTCATCGATGGAATTTCTCTTTCGTAACCTGGATAGATAACCCCAAAACCAAGTCCTGTAGATCTCAAATTACCCAAATATTTGATGTAATCTTCAACCATTTTGATGGACAACCCTTGGATTTTTTCACCGATAACGTATTTTGCCCACGCTATTTCAGCTTCTGCACCTTGTTTAATCATTTCTTTGTATTGTGCATTCTTTTCGTCAGTGAATAATTCTGGACGTTCTTTCTTCAAATCCAAAATCATAGATCTAAACAACCACAAATGCGTGTTTTCATCTCTGTTAATGTATCTGATTTCTTGCACAGTTCCCGGCATTTTACCCATTCTTCCTAGATTGTAGAAGAACATAAAACCAGAATAGAAGTAAACTCCTTCTAGTATATAGTTAGCAATCAAAGCTTTCATGAAATTCTTTTCGCTTTTCTTTTCAAAAAAGTCGTTGTATTGGTCGCCAATAAATCTGTTTCTTTCTAATAAAAACTCATCGTCTTTCCATTGGTATAATATTTCTGTTCTTTCTTCAGGAGAACAAATAGTATCCAAAATATAACTGTAAGATTGTGAATGAATTGATTCTTGGAACGCTTGAATTGACAAACACAAGTTGATTTCATTAGCTGTAATGTATGCTTCTAAGTTTGGAAGTTGCGCTGTTTGCAAACTATCCAAATAAATCAAAAACGATAGAATTTTGTCGTAAGCAATCTTTTCGTCTTCTGATAAATTTCTGTAGTCTTTGATATCTTGATTCAAATTGATTTCTTCTGGAATCCAGAAGTTATTCATGGATTGTCTGTACCATTCACTTGTCCATGAGTATTTTATGTTGTTAAAATCGTTCAAGTTAGTAGTATTACCGTTAATTATTTTTCTTTTAGATAAATCAATATCTCCGTGTTCATTAAATAAACCACGTTTTTTTAATTCGTCCATTGCCCCTCCTAAATTTTTCATAATCATATTATATTCTATTTACAAAAAAATCGATAGCTTCGATATATCCATCGGCACCTTTTCCTTTAATAATTTTTTTAGCAAAAAGCGATACATAAGAAAGCTTTCTGAAATCTTCTCTCTCATCCACATCTGACAAATGCACTTCCACAGTGTCTATATTCACTGCTTTCAAAGCATCCAAAATAGCAACCGATGTGTGCGTATATGCTGCTGGATTTATCACAATTCCGTCTGCTTTTTGATAAGCACTTTGTATAATATCCACGATTTCTCCTTCGTGATTTGATTGATAAAATTCAACATCTATTTGTTTTTTTTTGCAGTACAATTTTATTTTGCTTTCAATATCTTTTAAAGTCAATGTCCCGTAAATATCAGGCTCTCTTATCCCCAGCATATTCAGATTTGGACCATTAATAATAAATAGTTTCATTAAAATCCTCCACGATTAGTTTGGCGGTTTTTTTTGCATTGTAATTGTTGAAATACTTATCGCTAAATCTTCGATACAAATAATTTCTGTTTTGTCTGATTTCATGCATAGTGTTTGATTTGTAAATCGGTCTGTTTTTTCGTGATAATTTATTGTTCGGTCTATCAATCCAATAGATTACAGAATTTTGATGAAGATAATAAAAATTCTTCTTCACAGTCACAGCTCCACCACCAGTTGCAATAACCAAGTTCTTTTCTTTGGAAAATTCTTCTAATACTTCGGATTCGATTTCTCTGAAATATTTTTCACCTTTTAGTGCAAAAATATCGTTAATATTACCATATCTTTGTGTGATGATTTTATCTATATCTACAAACTTTTTGTCGATTGTTTTTGCAATTATTTTCGCAACGGTACTTTTGCCACATCCAGGCATTCCAACCAGTGCAATATTCATGTTTTTCGTTCTAATTTTCTGTACGATATTTTCTACAACATCACAGTCGATTTTTTTCGAAGTGAAAATCTCACAAGCTTTTACAGCTTGATACACCAACATTCTCAACCCATTGTCGTTTGCTATTCTAAGTCTATCACAATCCATCAACAAAGAAGTTTTATTAGGATTGTAAATCACATCAAACACAGCCTTTGGTTTGATTTTGTTAATTTTGACAACTGATTTTAAATTATTGGGATACATTCCAACTGGAGTAGCATTAATCAAAACGTCACAGTTTTTGTAATAATCTATATCTTCAAACTTGTGCTCACCTTTTCTCGAAATTACTTTAATGGTTTTCGCTTGAAGCCTTTTCGCACATTCTACGGCAGTTTTGCTAGTCGCACCATCTCCTAAAATCACGACTTCTTTTCCTTTTAAATCGATAATTCGACTAATCATGTATTCCATTCCATCGATATCAGTGTTGTAGCCTTTGATAGTATCGGTGAATTTGATTGTGTTTACACAGCCGATTTTTTTAGCATCTTCACTCATTTCATCTAAATATTTTATTACATCTTCTTTGTAGGGAATGGTTACATTTATCCCATTGATATCTTTTCTTTTGAAAAATCTATCCAAATCATTTTCTTCAAAATACTCGTACTTGTAATACCCCAATAATTCGTGAATTTCTTTTGAATAACTATGTTTTAAAGTTTGTCCTAATAGTCCGTATTTCATTTCAAATTATCCTGGATTTTTTTTGATTCTAGTATAATTTTGTATTCGACCTCTTTTATATTATCGGAGAATTTAAAATGATTATTGTCGATTTTTTCGAAAATTTCCTTTTCTCTTGATTTATCCTCTGTTTCGATATTGTTTTTCGATTTAAAATCCCCTATTTCAGAGCAAATCTCAAATCTTTTTTCTAATAATTTTGCAATTTCAGAATCTATTTTATCTATTTCATTTCTAAATCTTTCCATCCATACTCCCTTAATAAGTCGTAAATCACAAATGCAGTGATTGATTCCATCACGCTTACAGCCCTTATTCCAATGCTTGGATCGTGTCGTCCTTCAACAGTAAGCTTAGTATTTGTTTTGTTTTTCAAATCAACAGTATCTTGTGTCAATCCAATCGATGCTGGTGGTTTGAAGGTGACAATAGAAGTTATTGGCATTCCCGTCGAAATTCCTCCCAGTATTCCACCGTTATAATTCGTTTTGGTTTTAATTTGTTCGTTTTCTATATAATAGCAGTCATTCACATTTGACGCATTTGAAGTGTCAAATGATTTTCCCAAACCAAATTCTACAGATTTTACAGCTCCAATTCCAAAATAAGCCTGTGATAACCTCGATTCAATAGAATCAAACAGTGTATCCCCGACTCCCGCTCTCAAATTATACACTACTGTTTCAACACTTGACCCAATGGAATCTTTTTTATCTCTCAAATCGTCAATTTTCTTATCAATTTTGGCAATTATCTCATCGTTGATTACTTCAATAGTTTTACTATTCAAGTAACTGTAATCTGTAAATTGTAATTCATCGAATTTTTCATCGACAATATCACCAAGAGAATACAAATGACTGAACACATATACTTCGTGTTTTTTCAAAATTTCTTTTGCTATAAATCCTGCAACGTTTATGACCGCTGTTAGCCTACCCGAAAAATGTCCACTACCATTGATATCGTTAAACCCATCGAATCTAACTGTCGCTGGATAATCTGCGTGAGATGGTCTAGGTGTGTTGTAAATATTTGAATAATCTTTTGAATGGTGGTCTGAGTTTTTTATTATAAAAGAAAGTGGTGCTCCAGTTGTCGTATCATTCATAACTCCAGATACAAATTCTACCTCATCAGATTCTTTTCTAAGTGTCGTGTTGGATTTACCGGGAGATCTTCTTTTCATGTGAAGTCTCAATCTTTCATAATCGATTTTAATTCCCGGCTCAACTCCGTCAATCACTCCACCAATCATGCTACCATGGGATTCTCCCCACACAGTTAATCTCACTAATTTACCTATAGATGACATTGCTGCCCAACCTTTCTAAATCTTCAAAAAAAGATGGATAAGATTTGTTCACAGCTTCCCAATCTTTTATTTCTACTTCCTTCGTAATTACAGATGCTATCGCTGCTGCCATAACAATTCTGTGATCGTCAAAGGAATTTACAACTGTTGGTTTAATTTCTGATTTATTAATCAATAAGTTATCTCCATCTATTTCGCAATCGACTCCAAATGATTTAAGCATTTCATAAGTTGATTGAATTCTATCGGATTCTTTTAGTCTCAATCTATTTGCGTTCTTGATTACTGATTTCTCACATTTTTGTGACAAAACCAATCCCAAAATCACGAACAAATCCGGTGTTTGCGATATATCTATTTCAATATAATCTTTGTTGTTTTCTATTTTTCCCAATAATTCAACTATTTTCTTGTCTCCTTGCACTGAATTATAGTTCAAATTTTCAACATTTACATCTGCTCCTAGTGCGTTTGCACACAAGAAAAAAGCTGCGTTGGACCAATCACCTTCAACGCAAATTCTACCAGGTGATTTCAAAGCCCCAGGTTTTACGATAACTTTATCTGACAAAATCTCAGAATCAACACCAAAAGTTTTCAAACATTCTTGTGTGATTTTGATATAACCTGTAGATTCCATTTTTGATGTTATTTTGATTTCGCAGCCACCAATAAGCGGTGCAATCATCATAATCGCAGAAATATATTGACTAGAAACATCTCCAGGAAATTCAAAATCAATTTTGTGAAAAGTTCCATCAACTGTAAATGGAAGCTTGTCTGCACTAAAAGTAAGCCCCGACAATTTTAATTGATCCATCAATTCCTTTATTGGTCTATCTTGCAGTCTTCCACTACATTTGATGTTTGTCTTTTGAGATAAGAAACTCACCAATGGTAACAGAAATCTCAAAGTTGACCCAGAATCATTCACATTGATATCAGACACATCTTTTTGAAAAAAAGAAGGATGAACTGTAACTTCATTTTCGTTAATTTCTATCTTTACTCCCAAATTTCTCAAGCAATCAATAGTTGTCATTATATCATTCGAAAATTCATTGATAATAATAGTTGTATCTATATCTGCTACACTTGCCAAAATCAAAAACCTGTGTGCAAATGATTTGGAAGATATAGCGTCCACCGTTCCTTGTAATTTGTCCGTTTTAATCTTCATAAATATCACTCAAAACCTTTTTGTAATCCGATTTGTTCATACTCAAAACCGTACAGTCTCCAATTTCTTCAGAAACTATCAAACTAATCATATCTTTTGTGTTCTTCTTGTCGCGAAGAGTCACATCGTACACATCATCTACAGAATATTCGTAATTTTCATTTAAATTATACATTTTCAAAACTTCTAATATTTTGTCGTAGTCATTGCTGTATTTTTTCGCCATACATTTCATTCCATAAGCCACAGCATGACCGTGCATAATGTTGTAATCGGACAGTTTTTCTACCGCGTGTCCTAGAGTATGACCATAATTTAATAATCTTCGTAAGTTTTTTTCTAATTTATCTTGTAATACAATATCTTTTTTGATGCTGATACATATCTCCACAATTTCAGATAAATTACTTTTTTTCGTAAATCTTTTTGCACTTATCATGTCGAATAATTCTTCATCGAAACAAATCGCGTATTTGATTATCTCTCCAAAGCCATCTTCAAATACGTAATCATCTAATGTTTTCAGTAAAAGTGGGTCGATAATGCAAAGCGCGGGATCTTTAAAGGCACCAATCAAGTTTTTTCCAGCAGGTAAGTCAATTCCAGTCTTTGAGCCTACAGAAGAATCCACCATCGACAAAACAGTTGTAGGGATTTGTATGAAATCAATTCCTCTCATGAAAGTCGCAGCGACAAATCCAGCCAAATCACCGACAACTCCTCCACCAAAAGCAATCACTGTGTCATTTCTGTGATAAGACAAACTCATATAATTCATTATTTTTTCGTATTCAGACAAGCTTTTTGAAGATTCACCAGGTTTAATCACATAGAATTCGTGCTCAATTTCCAAGTCATCTAGCAAAATATCCAATGTTTTGTGATGGTATCTGTCCACATTCTCATCCGTAATAACAATCGCCTTGGATTTTATAAAATTTTTCAAATAATCTCTTGATTGATTTAAAGCATCTAATCCAATCATGCAGTCGTAATTATTCGCACTTATCACTGAATACATTGTCTTAATTTCCTTACTTTTTTCATTATTGTTCTAAATCGTTCACAAGTGACAGATTGTGGTCCATCGCTAAGTGCATTTTCAGGATCATTGTGGACTTCAATCATAAGTCCATCACAGCCTGCCGCAGTTGATGCAAGTGATAGTGGTTCAATCAAAGTGTATTTGCCACTAGCATGTGATGGATCCATTATTATTGGCAATTGGGACAATTCCTTCATAACAGAAATCGCTGAAATATCCAAAGTATTTCTAGTATAAGATTCGAATGTTCTAATTCCTCTCTCACACAACACAACATTTTCATTGCCACCAGTCATGATGTACTCTGCGCTCATTATCCATTCCTTGTAAGTAGCACTCAAACCTCTCTTTAGTAAAATCGGCTTATCTGAATGTCCCAACTCTTTAAGCAAGGAATAATTTTGCATATTTCTAGCTCCAACTTGCAACATATCGACATCGTTGAAGTAATCCAAATCAGACAAATCCATTACCTCTGTAATAATCGGAAGTCCTGTTTCTTTTTTTGCTTGGATTAATAAATCAATCCCTTTTTTACCAAGTCCTTGAAAAGCATAAGGCGATGATCTTGGCTTAAATGCACCACCTCTAAGAATATTCGCTCCGTTTTCTTTAACACTTTTTGCAATCGTGATGATTTGTTCTTCACTTTCAACAGAGCAAGGTCCAGCCATTACACAGAAATTTCCGTCACCGATTTTGACACCGCCCACATCAACAATTTTAGGCTGTGGATGATATTTCTTGTTCGCTTTACTGAAAGGTTCTTCAATTCGTATTACCTTGTCTACAATGTCGAAACGAGAAATCAACTTCTCATCGATACTTGATGTGTCTCCTATCAATGAAATAATTGTATATCTATCTCCAACAGTTTCATCAACTCTTACATTTTGTTGATTCAAAAAATCTATTAATTTTTTTACTTCCTTTTCGTTAGGATTTCTTTTTAATTTTACTATCATAATTTTCTCCGATAATCTTATTCTATTAATAGTATATCAAAACTGAGAAATTTAGTATAATATAAGTAGAGAAAAATATGAAAGAGTGATAACATGATAGAATCAAACGATTGGCTATTAAAACAAATCAACGTAGTTAGTGAATTTTTGCAAAAATTATTTACAGATATGGAAACAAGCAGAAAATTAAACGAAAATGAACAATATCAAAAAGATTCCTTCGAATTTGAACGATTATTGGAAAATCTGATTGAAGAAGATAGAATAAACGATGCAGAAAATATTTTATTTGAAAAATTAGAAACAAATAATCTCATGTATGCTACAATTGCTACTCGCTTTTACGACAAATTAAAAGGACTTTCTGACGAAAAACTTCAAAAATCAAACTACAGCCGCGATGAAATCCTACAAGGATTGAACGATATGTGCGATATGTTTGGCTTGGAGATATTCAAAGGTTAAAAAAAACTGGCATTATGACCTGAACCCCAAAATCCGGAATACGGATGGAGGGGTTTTGTCATTACGCCAGTTTTTTAGTTATATGATCTTTGCCAAATATCTCTGATTTTTTGCATGATATCGCGGTCAACTCTCTTAGGGTATTCATATCCCAAAAGTTCTGCGACATGTAGTCCTTGTTTCCTAAAAAGATCACAAGATTTGAATAGTGTATTCCACAAATTTTCTATTTCAGGTAGTGGATATGTTTGCAAATACCTTTCATAGTGTTCTTTTTGAAGGTATGTTTTGATGTATTCATAATTATATCCAATGTTAACATTAAAATCATAATTACTACCAATGTAGAAACCCGTCATTTTATCCACGTTTTCTCTAACATGATAAAACATTTGAATAGCGTATATTTCTTCTTTTCTATACAAACCCTTTGCCACGTTCAATGAGTTAATGAACATTTGATTTACCAAAGATTCGAATTCGTGTCTTGTCGGCTTTAATTGTCTGAAACACACATCTGATTTGGTACTATTTCCAACCAAAACTTGGTCTTTGTCTACTAAAATTTCCGATTGACTATCCTCGTTAATATACGATTGCATAGTATTTTCTTTTATGAAAAATATTCTTATTTTAGAAATATCGTTAAGCACAATAGTATAACTTATGTTGTGAGGATTTATTTTATTAGTGTATGTCAACTTATCGGATTTTTCCAACATTAAAACATCACCGAACAAATTATCAATGAAATGCGAATCCTTAAACTTTTCAAAGTCAGTAACTCCGAAAACAAAGTGATAATCAGTGTTTTCGTCTTTCTCAATAGAAGGATTGAGCCTTCTTCCTGTTTCTATAAGACTTCTAACTTCTTCATTTTCATTTGAAAAAGAAATAACTTTATTTTTTATATTATTTACCATTTCAATCACCTATTATTAATCACATAATCGTATATATCAGTTGGTTTTTGTGCAACAAATACGGAGTTTTCGTATTCTTCTTTATTCCCAAATCCATATTCAGCTGCTATTGCCCTGATATTATTCATCTTAGCACCTTCAATATCGTGATGTCTGTCACCAACCATTATAGATTCTTCAGGCTTTATTCCAGTCTTATCCAATAAATAAGCTATAACATCCTCTTTTTCAACTCTGGATTGATCCATAGTAGCACCAGCAACATAAGAAAAATACTTCAATAAATGATTATCCGAAAGAATTTTCTTAGCTGAAGATTCCACTTTACTTGTCGCCAAGTAGATTTTGTATCCTTTATCATGAAGATTTTTAATTGTATCTTCTATTCCATCATACAAGTGCATTTCTTTCATACCTTTTTTGAAATAATAATCTCTAAAATCTTCAATTCTAGCTTTGGATTCTGTTTCACTAAAACCCAACTCCATGTAACTGTCTTTCAAAGGTGGCCCAATAAATGATATGAGCTTTGTTTCATCGTATTTAAAATTTATTTTATCCAAACTGAACTTGACAGCATTGACTATTCCTTCATAAGAATTAGTTATAGTGCCATCAAGATCGAATAATATATTCTTAATCATAATTTTCCTCTCAGTTTATTATATCATAGCAAATTAATGTCGAGTAAATTTAAATAAAATTTACACTACAAATTATTCTATCACAAATTAAGGATTTTGTTTGAAGTCTATTTTTTATTAAATTTAGACAAAACAAAACCCCGCACATGGCGGGGAATATGATTTATTTTGTCATTCCTGTTGAATCGATGTTTCTAGCTTGTACTTCATCATCTAATCTCTTGCCAATTTCTTGTTCAGCTGTTGTTTCTTCAACATTTTCATCAACTGCTAATTGTGGTGAGCGTTTAAGCTTAGCATCTTGTTCCTTCATAGCTCTTATACCTTCTTCTAATCCTTTATCGAATAAGTGGCATGCTACAAAGTGTTTGTCAGCAATTTCTTGTAGAACTGGTCTATCAGTTTTACAGATTTCCATTGCGTAGTTACATCTTGTACAGAATTTACATCCTTCTGGTGCGTTAATTGGTGAAGGAATTTCACCTTGTAATTTAACACGTCCTTCGCTTGATACATCAGGATCTGGAATAGGAATTGCAGAAATCAATGCTTTAGTGTAAGGATGAAGTGGTTGATGATAAATCTTTGTGTTTGAAGATACTTCTACCATACTACCTAAATACATTACGCCTATTCTATCTGAAATGTGTTTTACCATTGATAAATCGTGAGAAATAAACAAATAAGTTAATTTCTTTTCTCTTTGTAATTCAATAAGTAAGTTAACTACTTGAGCTTGAATACTTACATCAAGGGCTGAGATAGGTTCGTCACATACGATAAATTCTGGTTCAACTGCTAAAGCTCTCGCAATACCAATTCTTTGTCTTTGACCACCAGATAATTCGTGTGGAAATCTAGCTCCGTGTTCAGCGTTAAGTCCTACAGTTTTTAACAATTCTGTAATTCTATTTTGAATGTCTTTTTCTTTCATTTCAGGGAAATGAACTCTGATACCTTCTCCAATGATATCACCAATAGTCATCTTAGAATCTAGTGATGAGTATGGGTCTTGAAAAATCATTTGAGCTTTTTTCTTGAAAGAGTGTTTTTCTTTACTGCTCAATTTTGAAGTATCTTTTCCTTCATATAATACTTTCCCATTTGTAGGTTCGTATAAGTTAATAACCGTTCTTCCACATGTAGTTTTACCACATCCAGATTCTCCTACAAGTCCGAAAGTTTCCCCTTTATATATTTTTAAGTTTACATTTTCAACAGCTTTTAAAGTCTTGTTTTTACCAACTTTGAAAAACTTATCCAAGTTATCTAATTCAACAAGCACTTCTCTGTTTGAATAATCTATGTTTTTTTCTTCTTTAACTTTAGTTTCTGACATAATTCACTCCTAATAAGGCCTTTCAACTTTTGGTGCTTGTTCATGTGTTAACCAACATCTGCAAACATGATGTTCTGAATATCTTGTTTCAGGTGGTTTCTTTTCTCTACAAATTTGCATAGCATAATCACATCTTGCTGCAAATGGACATCCTGGAATTTCCATCAATAAGTCTGGTGGAGTTCCACCTAATGAATACAATTCATTATCTTTTGATGAATCTAGTCTAGGAACACTCATCAATAATGCCCATGTGTATGGGTGATGTGCATCTTTAAATATTTCTTGTACTGTACCAGTTTCCATGATTTCACCGGCATACATTACTTGAATTCTATCAGCAAAGTCTGCTACTACACCTAAATCGTGAGTTACCAATACTATAGAAGTATTTTTAGTATCTCTCAATTCTCTCATCAAATCCAAGATTTGTGCTTGAATTGTAACGTCAAGTGCTGTAGTAGGTTCGTCAGCCAAGATAACATTTGGGTTACATGCCAATGCTATGGCAATCATAACTCTTTGTCTCATACCACCAGATAATTCGTGTGGATATTGTTTAACACGTTCTTCAGCGTTAGGAATGTTTACAGTCTTTAATAATTTAATAGCTTCTTTTTTAGCTTCGTCTTTTGATAAATCAGTGTGTAACAAAAGAGATTCTGTTATTTGTTTTCCTATTTTCATAGTAGGGTTAAGAGAAGTCATAGGGTCTTGGAATATCATGGATACATCTGAACCCTTGTATTGTCTCAATCTCTTCTTGTCCATTTTAAGAACTTGTTCATCCATATATTTAATTGAAGATGGTTCTTTTATTTCAGCTGATTGAGGTAAAATTTGAAGTATTGATTTACTTACAACTGTTTTACCACATCCAGATTCACCTACTAATGCTAAAGCTTCTCCATCATAGATATCAAATGTTACTCCTCTTACAGCCTTTACTTCACCGGCATAAGTATTGAAAGATACATTTAAGTTATCTACTTCTATTACTTTTGGTCTGTTAGTGTAATCTTTAGCTACTCTAGCAGTTCTAGTAATTTCTTCTGATAAATTTTGTTTTTCGCTCATATTATTTTCTTCGTTAACTCTATCTTCTACAACTTCAGAAGAAACAAACTTAGTTGTAGTTTCAACTTCGTTATTTTCATTAACTACAGTTTCTTGAACCAAAGTTTCTTCTGAAAGATTTTGTTCTTTCTTTAATTCGTCTACATCTTTGTATTTATTCTTGCTCATGTTTTTTCCTCCTACTGTCTAAGGTTAGGGTCAAGTGCGTCTCTCAAACCATCACCTAACAAAGTAAATGAAAGCATTGTTAACCCGATCATTAGAGCTGGGAAAAACAATTGATAAGGATAAAATTGGAATACTTGTTGAGCTTGTGAACACATTAAACCCCAAGAAGTTTCTGGAGGTTGTACACCAAGTCCTAAGTAACTTAAGAAAGCTTCACCGAATATATATCCTGGAATATCAAATGAAATTGATACAAGTATTACGTTCAAAGTATTTGGAATAAGGTGTTTGATAATGATGTCTTTGTTGCTTACTCCCAATACACGAGCTGCCATGATATAATCTTGTTCTTTTAATGAAAGAATTTGACCTCTTACAAGTCTGGCAAGACCACACCATCCAGTGATAGTCATGGCTAAGATAAGTGTACCTACACCATTTGAGTTTAATGCTAATCTTAAAATAATTACTAATAATAGATAAGGAATAGAAATCAAAATCTCTACAATTCTCATCATTATTGTGTCAACTCTTCCACCAAAGAATGCAGAAGCTGCACCATAAATAGAACCTATAACAGTACCAATAATAGCACCTGCAAGACCTATTATGATGGAAATTCTACCACCTCTCCAAATTCTTGTGAAGATATCTCTTCCAAGTTCGTCAGTACCGAACCAGAATTTTGAACTTGGTGATAAGTTAATATCTCCAACTAATTGTTCGTGAGAGTATCCTGTTAGCATTGGTCCGATGATAACCATTACAATTAAAAATACTAATATAATAAATGCAACTAAAGCTGCCTTGTTTTCTTTAAATCTTCTCCAAGCGTCAGACCAGTATGTTACTACAGGTCTTGCTATAAACTCAGATGTTCTATCGTCATCTGTTAGTCTTTGAAATTTGCTTTGATCTATTTTTTCCATACTAATCCCCTAATCTACTATTTTAATTCTTGGATCTGCTATTCCGTATAAGATATCTACAACTAATTGAGAGATTAAGAACAAGAATGCATAGAAAATTGTTGTACCTATAATCATAGGATAATCTCTGGCAGTTATAGAGTTTACAAAGTAGCTTCCTAATCCTGGTATAGAATACATACTTTCAATAATGAAAGATCCTGTAAAAATACCAACGATTTGTGGTGCTATGATTGTGATGATAGGAAGTATAGCATTTCTGAATACGTGTTTTCTAATTACATTGAAGCCTGATACACCTTTCGCTTTTGCAGTAAGTATGTAGTCTTCATTTAAAACTTCCAATACATTACTTCTCATGTATCTAGCATAAGTAGCTATTGAGCCAAAGCATAATGCTATTGAAGGCAAAATTGTATACTTAACTTCGTCTCCATATCCTGATGTTGGAAACCAGTTTAGTTTTACTGCGAATGCGTATTGTAAAAGAGCCCCCAAAATAAATACAGGTATCGTAATACCCAAAATAGCCAATACACTGATTATATAATCTGGCACTTTACCCCTGTTTAAGGCCGCAAGAATACCAAAAATGATACCAATAGTAATACCAATGACCATGGCTTGTCCACCAATTCTTCCAGATACTGGAGCAGTTTGGGCGATTGTAGCTTTTACTTCTCTACCTGGATATTTGTATGAAGCACCTAAATCTCCATGTAATGCATTTTTTAAAAATATTGCATATTGTGTTGATACCGGTTTATCTAAACCGTATCTAGCTTTGTAATTTTTGATTGTTTGCTCTGGAAGAGTTTTACCCATAGCAGACAATGGATCCCCTTGAATGTTATGCATCAAGAAGAATGTTGCTGTTGTAATTACAAACAATGTAAGCAACATATACAAGATTCTCTTTATAAGATATTTTAACATGAGTCCTCCTATATACAATTAGTAGGCTGTTACAAATAATTTGTAACAGCCTGCCATTTGCTACTAGTTATTTTATTTTTTTTCTAAATAAGTGTCTTTGTATCCTGCTGTTGAGAATTGGTTTAAGTTAATATGTTTTACATAGTCTTGGTAGTAAATATTAGTAGTACCAGAAATGATTGGGATAATAACTGTTTCATCAGCTATGATTTGTTCAGCTTTCTTATACAATTCTACTTGTTTCTTTTCGTCTTTTTCTTTGGCAGCATCTCTGATTAATTTATCGTATTCTTCGCTCTTCCATCCAGTTCTAACTGCGTTAGCACTTGAAGTGAATAGAGACATCATTGCTGATGGGTGGTTGTAGTCAGCAGTCCATGCTAAATATCCCATTTGATAATTACCTTTGTTGATTTTACCAGAAAGGATAGCCCATTCCATCATTTCCAATTTAACCTTAACACCAAGTTTGTTTTGGAAGTTTTGTTGGAAATATTCACCGGATTTCTTTAATTCTGGTGAGTTAGTCATAATTAAGCTTACTTCTAATTTAGATGGATCTGGATCCATTCCTAATTCTTTAAGACCTTCAGATAATAAAGCTTTTGGATCGCCTAATTTGTCAGCCATTTCTTTAACAGGGTTACCTGCCATTTCTCTGTATTTCAATTCGTTAATTGTAATAGCTTTTGGAACCCAGAAATAAGCTGGTTCTGATTTTCCTTTAAGAACTGTTTTGTTGAAGCCTTCTCTGTCTAAAGCGATGTTGAATGCTTGTCTAACTTTTTTGTTCTTAAATAACTTATCTTGGTGGTTAACTGCGAAGTAATCTACTGCTGGAAGGTCCACTTTTTGAGTCTTAGTTCCTTCTCTCTTATCAAACTTAGATGTCCATTCTGGTTTGTTAGTACCTACACTCATGATTTCCCCAGATTGGAAAGCATTCATTCTAGTGTTTTCATCAGTTAATACTCTAATGTTTACTTTTTCTAATTTAACTTTGTCTTTGTTCCAGTAGTCTTTGTTCTTTTCAAGAACTAACTTAGAGTTGTGACTCCATTCAGTTAATTTGAAAGGTCCGCAACCTACGATTGTATTAGCTTCAGAACCAAATTGTTCACCGTTTTTTTCAACTATGTCTTTTCTTTGTGGGAAACATACTCTGAAAGGTACGATGTTAATGAAATATTGTGCTGGAGCGCTTAATTTGATTTCCAATGTTTTATCATCAAGAGCTTTAACTCCTAATTTATCTAATGGAGCTTTTCCTCCGTTAACTTCTTGGAAATTAAGTATATCAGCTAACAAGAATGATGAACCAGAACCTGTCTTAGGATCTACAGTTCTTTTAATACCATATTCAAAGTCTTTTGCTGTTAGTGGTTGACCGTCTTCCCATTTTAAACCATCACGTAATGTGAATGTGTAAGTCATAGCATCTTCAGATACTTTCCATTCTTTAGCTGCTGCTGCTTCTGGTTTCAATGTTAAATCTTCGTTTTGAACTAATCTGATAAGTGGTTCATATACGTTATTAACGATAGTATTACCGTAACCGTCGCTACCTTTTTGAGCGTCGATAGAATCAGGATCAGCCGCTACGAAAGTATTATATACTGTGTTTTCTCCCTTTTCTCCACCTTTTGAGCCTCCATTTCCACATGCTGTACCAGCAACCATAAGGCCGGCTAACATCAAGGCAACAAACCTTTTCTTGTTTCTCATTTACAATTCCTCCTTAAATATTTTAATCATATGAGAAAATCCGAATTAATCGTGAATACATATTTGAAAATATATAAGTTCTAGTCTTCACGTTTTTCGTAATTTCATTATAACATGAATTCATGAAAATGATAACATAAACAACGTTTTTTCAAAATATTTTAATATTATATCGTTATTTTATTGTCTTGTTCTGTTTTTCTCAAAAATTATTTGTTTAAATATTCCTTAGCATTATTGTATATTTTTTGTAATAATCGCTGTTTTATTGAAATATTATTTCTATTATTTTATTATTTGATACTTATTATCATAGGTTTTGTGAGTGAAATATTTTTACATTTTTTTGTGTTGTTTTGTGTTTTTTATGGTATTTTTTTATAAGTGTATTCAAACAGATAAAAAATGAGATATTTTAGGAATTTATTTTCTAAAAGTATTTAGTAATTTCTTATAAATCATTGTAACTTTTTTGTAATATTTTTTTATTTTACTATTTTTACAAGAAAAAAGCGACCACTGACGGTCGCTAAATTTATAAATCTTTTATTAATTCATCTACCATATGATCTTCAGTTGACCACGATGTACAAATTCTTACATTGATATAATCATCTGTCTTGTAATTTTCACAGAAATTATATTTGTGTTTTAATCTGTGATATCTTTCATAATCCATATTTACAAATATCGTATTAGTTGTAGATTGAGTTGCTAAAACGTAATTTTGTTCTTTTAATCTATGTCTAATTCTATCTGCTTGTTCATCCGCTTTTTCTGCTAATTTAAAAATCAAATCATCAGTAAATAGTTCTCTGAATTGAATTCCCAAAAATCTAGATTTTGCAAACAACATTCCAGAACCTTTGATGTAGTTTTTAAAATGAAGTTTGAAATCATCGTTGTTTAATATCAACGCTTCTCCAAACATCGCACCACATTTTGTTCCCCCTACATAAGTAACATCGACAGTATCGCATATTTCTTTTAATGTTAAATCATTGTTTTTTGCAGCTAATGCATAGGCAAGCCTTGCTCCATCCATGAACAAATACAAACCATGTTTGTCGCAAACTTTTCTAATTTCCATAAGTCTTTGCTTTGTATATATTGTTCCCGATTCTGATGAATTGGTTATGTAAACCATTTTGGGAATTGGTTTATGAAAATAAGCTGGATCATTCATTCTTTCCGAGACAAATTTGTCGATTACTTCTGGAATCAAAAGTCCGTCTTCATCTTCTACAATTTCAATTTTGTGTCCAATGTCTTCAATAGCTCCAGTTTCTAATGTGTTAATATGGGCATTATCGCAAGCAATAATGCTTTCAAATGGTCTTAGCGATGTTTTGATTACCAGCTTGTTGCAAGCTGTAGATCCATGTAAAAAGTAAATGTCTTGATCCGAAATTTTTTTTCTAATGATTTCTTTTGCTTGATGTGTATATTCATCGTTGCAATATCCTTGTTGTTGCACCATATTGGTCTCTTCAAGAGCTTTTATTATATTTGGATGAACTCCTTCTAAATAGTCGCAGTTAAAATTATACATAATTTTCTCCTCAATTGAAAATAATTAATTTGTTAAAATACAGATTTATTATAACACTTGATAAATTTTTGTAAAGAATAATATTCATTTATTTTGTGTATAGACATTTGATGTAAAACGTAGTTTTTTGTCCACTATCATAAAATAAATCTGCTCTTTCGAGAATTGTTTTGTATTTAATATTGCTAATTGCACCTTCTTCTTTTATTATTGATTCTTTATTTTCAGTGTTAATCTCAGGTCCTTGTTCATTCCACAATTCTTCTAATTGAGTATTAAATGATTCAATATTTACTTTCCCTATAGGTTGATTTTTGTATGTTATAACAATATTATTTGATTTTATAGAAAATGTAACATCCGGATTTCCGATATTTTCTACGGTACGAGTTTTAGAATCGTATTCGAATACAATATTTCCCAAAAGCTTGTTGTAACCAGTAGTATCAATCTCCATCTTATTATTTTCATAAAATCTATTTTGACCATATAAAGATTCGAATTCATCACCTCTAAAGCCGAAAACCCTAGTCATATTGTCTTTTGAAGTCGTGAATTTATCGTCCACAAAAGCCAACTCTTTCATATTATGTTTGCGATCGAAATAGTCTAGTTTTTCTTTGATTTCTTTGATTTTTGCTGGATTTACATTTTTTTGTGGATGAATTTTCCCATTTTGTAGCAAGTTTTCTTCTACTAACATTTTTTCTAATTTTGATTTTTGATCGATTTTGCTAATATTATAAGCTGATACAGGTCCAACCGAAGAAATAACTGTTAATATCAACAATACAGTCGGGATCGTTATATATGTTTTTTTGTTAAAAAACAAATAGAAAATCATAGAAATAACAATAAAAACCCCGCCCATTACTACGAAATATCTTCCTTCTGTGATTCCATAGTAAGATATTCTAATACCTATGGAGTAGAACATTATTACCGATAATATCAACAATATTATGGGTTGAACTATTTTATAAACATTAACTAGTTTATCTTCTAATGTTTTTGATATAAATAAAACCACAATAGAAAGCAATCCATACCACAAAACTAGATTTGTGATTATATTGTTAGGTAATATCTTTAAGACTACTACTTTGATAATGTAAAAAAGTAAAATTGAACCATAAATCATAAATATAGGCACAATTATCCTTGTATGCAAGAATTTAAATGGTAAAGTCCATTTTATTTTTAGATTTTCTTCACAATATTTCAATGGAAATTTCGATAATATTATGCTCGCATTTAAAATAAGAAATATAATTACAGCAAATGTTGCCATCAGATTTCCCAAGTCAAATTGAAGCTTAAATAATTCTTTAACTGTGAATAGTATGGCCACAATTCCAATAAATATAGTTACACAATATATCATAGATTCTATAATTGATAGAACAATTTTAACTGCATAATCTGCATAGTCAACTCCTTTATTAAAATGTCCAGCTACAAACATTCCTATAAAAAAAGTCATAAATAATCCAATTTGTGTAATTTGATTTTTCAGATAAAACGATTTATCAGCTTTTATAATAAGGAAAAAACACAATAATCCCATTATTAAAGAAACTATTGTATATACCAAAACCTTCCTACTCTTGGTAACCTGTATGTTCTTGTCAGTGATAATTAGCTTTACAATCATATAACTCATCGCAAAGTATAGCGAACAAATCACCAAATCTGCAATTGATGTGTTATTAATGGGCCCAAATTCAATATTCCAAATACCCATAATCGCAAAAATTCCAGCAACAAGTATAGCTAACAATACCATTGGATATAATTTTGTAGTATTGTGTAAGTTTTTAAGTTTTGATTTAAAATTTTCTAACCTCATAATACCCTCCCACTTTTCTTTATTATATCACTATGAGCACTCAGAAAATCGCTTAAAAACATTTGTTGCAATTTCGTAAACATTGGTTAAATATTTCCAACTAATTTATGATTTTTTTCCAAATCCAACAAATACTTTTTCTTTTCTATTCCAAATTTATATCCTGTAAGCTTATTATTTTTCCCGACGACTCTGTGGCATGGAACTAAAATCATCAAATCATTAGAACCCACTGCTCTTCCCACTGCTCTTGCAGAAGTTTTCTTGCCGTACATTTTTTCGTATTCTTCTTTGATGTTCGAGTATGTTTTAGTTTTCCCATAAGAAATATCACATACCAATCTTAGTATTTTACTGGTATAATCTAATTTTTCAATTTTAATATGTTGGAACTTTCCTGCATTTATGCCATCAAAATAATCATTCAAATACTTTACGCACTTTTGAATAATTTCATCATCATCTTCATATTTTACAAAATCATCTACAAACTCACATCTTATGATATTTTCTCCGTCACTCTCTAAGAGAATGTTTCCTATTTTCGATTTATAAATTTTTCTCATACAAAAAAACTCGGATTGCTCCGAGCTGTCTCCTTTATTTTACATCTAAACCTTTTATGAAGTTGGTGAATAATATCGATAATATAAGTGATATTACCCCCGCTCCCAAATATATATACATATCAAATCCGCTAAATATTTTGAATGCTGATATCAAATATTTTGAGAAAAATACATTTACAGCGACTACAATAGCTGTAAATAAAATAAATATTTTCACAGCTCCAAATTTGTAAGCTAAAAATATTAAGGACGTGAATGCTAAGCTACACAATGATGAAATCACAAAAACTATAGGCATATATGATAATAAAGATCCTTTTGTGTAGATTCCAATCTTGTCGTAATATGTTTCTATCTGTCTAGCATGCAATAATCCCGACATTATCCTTGTCAAATAAATTATTCCAATTATCACACCAAAAACTAACGCCACATTGAAAATTCTTTCAAATATAGTAGCTTTCTTGATTTGTTTTCTGTGGTATGATGATTCGATATTCATTCCAAAATCTTGAAAATAATCCTTACTTGCTATTAATAAAAAGTAGAATGTGTTTAACAAAAACATTGCCACAACGTAAGTGAACAATGGTAACTTGCTAAAATCGAATTTCCAAATTTTAAAATAAGAAAGTCCTCCTATTATAGCCAATATTACAACAGACACGAGAAGAGTGTAAAATAAATAAGATATACTAGCCGATAGCTTCTGTCTTAACAGTCTTTTCATAATTTCCCTCCTCAATCATTGTAATTAGTTCGTCTAACGGTAATTGTTTTACTATACATCCGTTATTTTCAAGTAAAAGGCGTTCATCTTCGTTGATGCTATCAAACATTTTTATTTCATCTTCAAGTCCATCAGAAGTTCTAGTCAATATTCTCTTGTAATTCATCGCCGATATGATTTCTTTTGGTCCACGAATCACCTTAGCATTTGTCAGTATATTGTGCTTGGAGTCTTTGAATTTAATTCTACCATCTTGCATTAAAATCAAATAATCGAAGAACACTTCCTCTACTATTGGCGATGAAATCAAAACCGTATTTCTGATTAATTCTTGTCGTTTTTTCATAATGTCAATAAATTCCAATGAAAGCTTCCTATCGGCTATTTCAAAGTTTTTAAGAATTACTATCTTTTTGTTTGTAGCCAAAGCAGCCGTCATCAACACAATATTGCAGTAATCTTCCTTCAAATCTTCTAACCTTGCAAACTCGTCAATTGCAAAACCTTTAAGTACAGAATCTACAAATTGTTCATCAAAATAAGGATTCAACTTCTTTTTTAATTTAAGATACTTTTTCACTTTCATTGATGAGTTGTAATCTTGTAAAAATGTTGAAAATTCTACTTCATTTGTTAGTTTTGGAGTCTTAAGTACATTTTCTTTGTCTTCGAAACCATACAAAAACTCCCCATTGTATTTAGTTGTAAAAGATCCTAAAATATCAAACAATTCATCAATATTTTTGTCGTGACCTGTAAACAAATATATGTAACCTTCTTCTATTTCAAGGCTACAATCCAAGTCAATTTTTTTGAATCTTCTTTTTTTGTTTATGTTATCTATCGTATACATAAAATCTCCTATTTAAATCTCGAATGAGATAGTCTACTTGCTGCAGCTGCAGCGATTGCTGCTACAATATCGTCCAAAAAAGTGTTGACGCAATCTGTTTTTTCTACGTCTAACTCTTTTATAATTCCTATTTTTTCTTTATCCAAATACCCAAAATTAGTGAAACCTATTGACCCATAAACGTTTATAATCGACAAAGCCAACACTTCGTCAATGCCATAAAGGCTCTCATCAGATTCAATAATTTTTTGAATTGGATCATCAAACAGTTTCTTATCACAAGCTTTATCAATTGCAATTCCAGTTAAAACGCATTGTAGCACTTCTCTTTTTTCCAAAACTTTCTCCACATTTTCAATGCATAACTCCATTGTCAAATTAGGATAGTATTTTTCTTGTAAAGTGAAGACTATTTTTGCAATTGCTTCTATCTCAACGCCTCTTTCTTGTAATTGGCGAATTGTAATCTCTTTTAATTCTTGAATAGTATAAGGATATTCCGAAACTTTTTTTCTACCCATGTTGCCTCCTTTATTTTTCCCTATACTATATTTTACCCAAATTTCAAGCGTTTTACACTAATTTGTAGGCAATTTTCTTTTAGAATAAATCACTTTTACCTTATCGCCTATTTTATTTTTAAAATCATTGTTCAAAATATAAGAATCAATAGTTTTGTCTTCCAATTTTATGACAACTTTAATAGTGGAACCTTGGAATACAATGTCTTTTATAACCCCGTCCTCACCTTCATCTGAAAATTTTACATCTTCTGGTCTAACATAATATCCTTCGAAAATATTTTTTTCCCCAATGAAATTCAACACGAAATTATTTTTTGGATTTTTGTAAATATCTCTAGGATAAGAATGCTGTTCGATTTTTCCTTTATTCATCAAAATAATATCATCAGCCAATTCAAAAGCTTCATTTTGATCATGAGTTACAAAAATCATCGTAGTTCCCAAATTTTTTTGGATATTTTTTATAAGAATTCTCATGCTAACTCTCAATTTTTGGTCCAAGTTACTCAAAGGCTCGTCCAATAATAAAAGTTTCGGACTCAAAACCAATGACCTTGCAAGGGCAACTCTTTGTCTTTGACCGCCAGATAATTCATCAATCATTTTTTTCTCATGACCTTTTAAGCCTACCAAATCTATCATTTCGTTGACCTTTTTCTCAATACTAGATTTGTCCATGTTTTTGAATTTCAAACCATAAGCGACATTTTTGAACACATTCATGTGGTAGAAAAGTCCGTATGATTGAAATACAGTTGTTATATCTCTTTTTTCAGCAGTAAGATTTGTGATGTCTTCTCCATCTAGAATAATTTGTCCGGAATTTGGCTTCACAAAACCACCAATCATGTTTAGTATCGTGCTTTTGCCGCAACCAGAAGGTCCCAAAATACACAGCATTTTCCCTTTTTCCAAATCAAATTCCACATTATCGACTACTGTTTTATCTTCGTAAATTTTAGTAAGGTTTTTAACACTCAAAATCATTTTTTATCTCCTATTTTTGTTAACAAATAATATCCACCGTTTACAACAAGACAAATCAAAATTATTATTAACGCAATCACTGAACCTATATTGTAATTGCCACTGTTTATAACATCAAACATAACAAGTGTTAAAACTTTTTGTCCTGGATAAACCAAGAAAATAATCGAACCAATTGTCGTCATTGTCGCAGTGAACGCATTGATGAATGTAACAGTAAAGCCTTTCTTAGTTAGGGGAAGCACGATATCTTTAAATACATAAATGAAATTAGCACCCAAATCCTGTGCAGAATTGATTTCATCTTCGCTGATTGATAAAACATGACTGTTCATAACTTTTGTAGAAAAAGGCATTTGCTTGAACAAAACATTCAACACTACAATTGCGCTAGTTCCAACCAACATCAATGGTTTGTGATTAAATGCCAACAAATAACCTAGACCAAAGAATGTCCCCGGCAAAATATAAGGCAAATTTGAAATATAATCAGCAACTTTAATTACCTTGCTCTTTTTGATTATCGAGTAATAAGCCATCAAAAGCCCTATCATACTTCCAAAGAACGCACTAATCAAAGAGTACACAATACTTCTTGTAATTGTGTTTGTGATGTAGGATTTGGAATTTTTGAAGTTTTCAAAAGTAAATGTTAATACGTTGTTTTTCATTTTTGTAAATGCCGATAGAATTATTGATGCATATTGAATCACAAGCCAACTCAACAAAAACAAACTTATAGCACACAACAAATAATAAACAAAAGATTTTTTGTCGATAATAAAATCTCCCGATGAATTTGAATTTACTCTATTTTTTCTCATCGATTTATTATAAATAATGAACATTATAACAGATGGAATCAAAATCATTATGTTGATAACTGCGGCAGTTTTAATATCTCCTTTGCTAATGACCGCCATGTATCCTTCGCTTGCCAGAACGTTAAACTTACCACCTATAATTGCAGGCGTTCCAAAATCTGCGATTGAACGAATAAATGTGAGGAAAAACACTGAAATCAATGTGTTTTTTAGTTGTGGAATCAGAATATCGATTACTACATGATTCGTATTCGCACCCAAATCAATTGCTGAATTGATAGAAGCTGTATCCAAATTATTAAGATAAGATATAACCATTAAACAACTCAACGACAAAAATCCCAACGTTTCCATTAATATAATTCCCGTCATTCCATAAGGATTGGTGTTTAATTTTAACAAATTGTACGTGATGAACCCTCTTCTACCGAATAAATTTATGTAAGACAAACTTGTTACAAAAGGAGGCGAAATCATCGTCACCAATAAAATTGCACTGATGATTTTTTGATGGATTTTACCACTCAAAAAGCAATACAATCCAATTATTGCAGAAAAAACCGTAGTCAAAACAGATACAATAAATCCAACGGTAATTGAATTTACAAACAGATTTTTGTTTTCCTTAAATATATTCACAATAAACGCTATTGAGTGACCATCATCCGTCGTGAAAGCTTCTTTGAATACGTACAAAAACGGCAATCCAATAAACACGAATATTAGTGCGAAAATTATGTATTTTATAAATTTATCTAATATTTTCATGATTTACTCCATATAAAACAAGCACCCGTTAAGGTGCTAGTAAAATGGGAGAAATTTTTCAATTTCTCCCTATTAAATTACTTACTTTTTACAAATTCTGAGAATTTATTCAAAATAGCTTCTCTCTTTTCACCAAAAGTAGACAAATCTTGTTTTATTAAGTTTTCTTTTTTCAAACCTAAATCAAGACCTTTGATTCCGTCTTTAACCATTTGGTTAGAATCTTTTCCGTCTATTTCTGCTAACATTTGTAAAGATTCATCTTCCAACATGAAATCGATGAATGCTTTTGCAACTTCAGTGTTAGGTGAATTTTTGAAAATAGCTACTCCTTCTGGAACCCATGGAATACCATCTTCAGGATATACAACAGTTAAGTTGTTGTCTTTTGCTGTATCAAACGCTGATTTGTCAACTGAAATAATACCAATTCCAAATTCCCCAGCTGCTGTTTTTTCTTGAGGATCTTTTCCTCTTTTGCCGTAGAAACTGATGTTATCATTTAATTTAGATAAATAATCCCAACCTTTTTCTTCGCCGTATTTGTCCAATAATCCTTTAACTGCTGCATAATTTGTACCAGAGATTGAAGGATCGCTCATGATTACTTCGCCTTTATATTTTGGATCTGCTAATTCATCCCAAGTTTTTGGAACTTCTAAGTTTTTAGATTTTAATACTTCGTTATTTGCTAAGAAGCCAACAACTGTGATTCCTTTTGATAACCAATAACCATCTTTGTCTTTGTAATCGTCTGGAATTTGTTTCAAAGCTTCAGATTCATATTTTTCTAACATATCGTCTGATTTAGCTTTCATGAAAGCGTCGATTCCGCCTCCAAACCATACATCAGCCATAGCTTTTCCTTCAGCTTTTGCTCTTGATAAAACTTCACCACTTGACATAGATAGGAATTCAACCTTAGCTCCTGTTTTTTCAGTGAACTTGTCAAATAATTTTACGTATTTGTCGCTTGTAGCAACAACGTTCAAAGTTTTACCTTCAAACTTTTTAGCGTCGTCTGCTTTTTCTTCAGTTTTTGTAGATTCTTTTGATGTTGTTTCTTTTGAATTATCTTTTGATTGACAAGCAGTCAACGCAAAAATTAACATTAATGAAAGACTCAACATCTTCAAAAATTTGTTTTTCATAATCCCTCCATGATTTTATTATTTTTAACATTAGATAGTATATATTACTTTGAAATATTTTACAAATATAAATAATGGCTTCTAATTATTGGAGCCATTTCAGTAAAATTATTTTTCTATATATGATTTTACAAAATACTTGCCATCTTTGTTTTCAAGTGTTAAAGTAGCATAGTTACATTTTAATATCAAATTATTTCCCTTAATTTCTCCTTCAGTTGGGTAAAAAGTCCCAATACTTACATCGCTTACAAATGTATAATACGCATTTTTTTCTTTCAAGTACAAACATTTGTCTTTGCTTTTCACATCGTCAGATACAATCCCTGCATATTTCATCAACGTAGCATCTACAAGGTTCTTGTCGATTTCTACTAATGGCATAAGCTTACTTGACAATTCAAATTCAGAAAAATTATCTAGTTTTTTCAGCTTTTCAAGAGTAGTTTTGAATTCATCAGAATTTTCTTCCAAAACTTTACTTGGAAAATAATTAATAAAGCTATCCAAATCTATTTCTTTTGGATCGTTGTAACTTCCTGCCTTGAAGAAATTCGAAGTTATGTTTTTAATTTCATCAAATTCTGATCCAGGCCTTTTCTCCACAAAAACTTTTTTAATTTGATTTACCTCGTCATCTGTTAGCTTTCTATCTTTTCCTGCCTTTATCCCTTTGAAAGCTTCTTCAAAGTAATTTCCAACCCATTTTTGTTGTTCTTCAGTTAATTTGATATTTTTTTTGTTGTCTTTACTTTTATCGCAAGATGCTAGAAATATTATCGCAAATAATAAAACAACCGAAACTTTTAAAAATTTATGTAATCTTTTCATACATACTCCCCCTTTATTTGGTTTATTTATACCCTGATTTTTAAAATTCATAACAAAAATATCCCCTCAATATAAATTGAGAGGATACCTAAAATTTAGAAGTTTATGGGATTACTTTATGATACTTGTTAATTGATTAATTACATCTTCAGATACTGATTTTTCTCCACCAATTACATAAGATTTGTTGAATTTAGTATCTTTGATGAATTGTTCTGTTTTTTGTCCTAATTTGTCTTTGTTAGTAAGAAGGATTGCTCCTTTTTGTTTTGCTGAGAATGGTGCTGCAACTAATGCATCTGCGAAGTCTTCCCCACTTGCTACTACTACAACTTCTTTTGCTCCAGAGTATTTTGCAAGAAGAATACTTGTTTCGTATCTATTAGCTCCTCCGATTCTATTGATAGTAGCTTTGGAGATTTTTTTAATGTTAGCTTTAGTATTTTCAGATACTGATTTTTCTCTACCAGCAATGTTTATTAATGATGCTTTTGATGATTTGATAACATCTTCAACTGATTTATCAATTGCGTTAACTCGTACTAAAAGTATTGGAGCTTTGTCTTTTTCAGCTGCGTTGTTAAGAGATAATGCATCTGCATAGTTTTCACCACTAGCGATTTCTAGTGTTGTTGTTTTGTCTGTAATAAGTTTAGATGCGATTTGTGCACTAGTTTTGTATCTGTCAGTTCCTGAAAGTCTTTCTACTTTGAAGTTTCTCTTTTCTAATTCTTTCTTCAATCCTTCATTTACAGATTTTTCTCCACCTATAATAGTGATTTCTTTTGCTTTTAATCTTGCGATTTCACTCATAACTTCCTTACTGATTGAGTTGGAAGATATATATAACAATGATGCATTGTTTGCTTTTGCAAAAGGTGCTGCTGTCAAAACGTCTGAGTAGTTGTTTTTGTTAGCTAATACTACTTTATTTGTTCCGTCTTTGAACATTTTTTTAGAAACTTCAATAGCAGTTTGTTCCCTATCTACCCCAGAAATTCTTTTAACATTTTCATTTGTTTTATCTGCAGTTGATTTCTCGATTTCGACTTGGTCAACAACTTTTAATGAATCAGTTTCATAAGTTGTAGCTACTATTGATTTGTCAGTCACTTTAACTTCTGTAAAGTTTGGTTTGTAATGTTGGTCTCTAACTGCCATGTAGTCTTTGAATTCTACTAAATCATAGTGTTTTGAACCTGATGCAGAGTTTGCAGTTAAATATAATTGTCCTTTTGGGTTTACATATTTTGATGGAACTTTACCTTCTTCTTTTGATTTGTCAGTAAAGTTTCTTTCGCTTTCAATAGCTACTCCGCCATTCATCATTCTACTTCTTGTGTAAACGTGGTCGTGACCGGATACTATTAAATCAATACCGTATTGTTTCATCAATGCTGGATATTCCGCTCTTCTTTTGATGATATCATCGTCATTCGCATGAGTTGCTGCAGAATAAATAGCGTGGTGGAAGCCAACTACTTTCCATTTGATATTTTGATTTTTTGTCATTTCAATTGCTTTTTCAATTGTAGCTTTGTGTTCAGCGGTATTCATGTTGTTAGAATTTAATTGAATGAATAGTGTATTATTGTACACGAAATAATAGTTGGAACCTGCTTCTGTTTTTCCTTCAGCTTGAAGGTTAGGAAGTGCAAAGTGTTGTGAATAAGAATTTGCTTGTGAATCGTGATTACCAATTATTGTTGCAAATGTAATTCCTTTTGCGTTTTCTCTTTCGATATATCCACTGTATTCTAATTCTGATTTAGATGTATATTCGTTGACTTGGTCTCCCAAACTGTACAAGAAACTCATTTGTGGAACTTGTTTCTTGATAGTTCCCAATGCTTTTTCCCATTTGTCTCTGTCTGCATAGAATTTACCAGCACCAATTTGAGGGTCCCCTGCTAATACAAATGTAAAGTCTCCTTTTGCTTGAGTTGTAAATTCGAATACTTGAGATTTTTTGCCATTACCATTGTAAACTCTGTACATGTATTTAGTGTTTGGTTTCAAGTTTTTGATATTTACTTGAGAGTTTGACATATCTTTAAGTTCATACAAATCTTTTAAAGCTTGATCTTTCTTATCTTTTTCGATTTTTACTTTTGCGTTTGATTTGTCATTGATATCAAATGTTGTGTTCTTGTCAGAAGTTACAGCTTTGATTTTCGTTGCATTTGAAAAATCTTTTTGATCATTTGCTTCTACTATTTCCAAATAACCTTGTTCTTTGCTCTTGCTGTACCAAGTGAAGTTTCTTTCACTTTGGTCTTTACCTATAGTCAAGATTGGAAATCTTATTTGAGATTCTTCTTGAGTTTGTGTTGCTGTTGTGCTAACATCATTTTTTACATTAGTTTCAGCAAATGTAGTTGTGTATGTAGCTGTTGTAGCTATAGAAAATACCATACCCAGTGCTAATAACGCTTTTGCCGTTTTGTTCATTAATTTTCCCCCTTAAGATTATATATAATTGATGAGAATAATGATGTCACTGGCACCATTATAATCACAACGACCGTACCTATCAGCCCTTTTGTGATTTCTACTGAAAAGAAATCAGAATTTACAAGCTGATTAAAACTTACTCCATGCGATATCAAAACCATAATCGTCACTAGAGAAGACCCTATAAATGCAAACACCAAAGTGTTTACCATTGTTCCAATAATATCTTTACCTATATTCATTCCGCTTTGAAAAAGCTTCCTGCTATCCAAATCTGTATTTAATGATTTAATTTCTTTCAAAGAAGATGAAATCGACACACTAACATCCATTGAAGCACCAAGAGATGCTATGGAAACTGCAGAGAATAATAAGTTCTCAATCCTAAGTCCCCATGTTTTTCCTACCAAAATCAAAGTTTCTACATTTTCCATATTGTGTCCAGAAACATACAAAACTTTTCCAATGATTTTGACCATAATTGCCGCTATCAAAAATGAAGTTCCTATCGATATCATATTTACCAAAGTCATTTTACTGTATCCATACAACACCACTAGAGAATAGACTGCACACAAAATTACCGTTATAATCGTAACCAAAATATTATTGTATCCATTCATCAAAAGCGCCACATCAAAAAATAAAATTATGTAAATACTTACAAATAAAGCTATCGCACTTTTGAAGCCTTTTATCCCAGCAATCACAGCCAAAAATATTACAAATAATGCTATAATCACAAAAATTCTTATACTTCTATCGTAGTTGTACACGGAATAGTAATAATCATCAGTTGAACCTGAATTTTGATTTTGAATTAGAATAACATTACTTCCTTTGTGAACTTTAATGCTGTGTGTGTTCACAAGTTCGTTATCCAACTCCACAACTTTTCCAGTTTTTAAAATCTTAGCTTTAATCTTTTGAACGCCGACTGGTTTAGAATTGTCCGGATAATCTAGCGATTCATCCACAACTTCCACAACCTTCGCCCTCAGATATTCCACACCCTTGTAACTAATCAAGCTTTCATTTACATCTAGCTTTCTATTCAAAAAGAAAATTCCAATCAATAGCAAGATTAAAATTACATTAACAATTTTCTTCAATATTTCATCACCAAATACATTGTACGATTAAAATATTAAATTTATGTTTTTCAAAGTTAATAAAATGTAAAAATTTGTTAAAAAAACATTAAAAAAAGCATATCATTTGATATGCTTATAAAAACTATTCTCATTGTATATTTTCGATGTAATAAAAGAAGTCACTGGAACCATTATAATCACAACGCTTATTCCAATTAACGCTTTCGTAATTTCCACCGCAAAAAAATCAGAACTCACAACTCTATTAAAAGTATTTGTTCCGTGCAATATAAAAATCATTATGCTCACAAGTGATGATCCAATAAATGCAAATACTAATGTGTTGACCATTGTTCCAATAATATCTCGACCAATACTCATCCCACTTTTAAATAATTTTTTACTCGATACATCTTTATTTAACGACTGAATTTCTCTTAATGCAGAAGCTATCGATACACTTACATCCATTGACGCTCCCAAAGCTGAAATAGCAACAGTGGAAAACAGTAAATTTTCGATATTTAATTTCCATACCTTTCCTATCACTAGTATCAATTCCCCGACATTTTCCAGATTATACCCCGAAATATTAAGTCCGATACTCATTAGCTTAACCAAAATACTCACAAATACAAATGATACCGAAACAGAAATCATATTGATTAAACTCATTTTAGAATAACCATATAAAATCAAAGTGGAATATATTGTGCACAAAATCACAGTTAAAATTGTAATCACAATATTATTAAATCCATTCATGATAAGCGAAATATCAAAAAACAAAATTATGTATATACTAATCACAAGAGCAATCGTGCTTTTTATTCCTCTACTTCCTGCAACAAGTGCTATGAAAATTATAAATATCCCCATCCATAAGATTGTACTAAAACTTCTATCGTAATTATACATCCTGTAAAAAGTTTCAGAATTGTGATGAGGATTTCTACTTTTCGCCAGAATCACCTTGTCGTTCTTTTTTACTAAAACACTATGCGATGCTTCTAGTTTGTTCTCCACATCCACAATTTCTCCAGTTTTTCTAATTTTCGCTTTGATGTTTTGTATTCCTACAGGTTTTGAATTATAAGGATAATCCAGCGTTTCATCTACAATATCTACTACAGTAGCTTTTACATAATCAAGTTCAATTCCATCATAGCTTACCAAATGGTCATTATTTCCCCATTTTAAATTTATTATAAAAATCAGGGCCAAAATCAATCCCAAAAATATATTACAAATTTTTTTCAATTATTCACCAACTCCATCTATATATAATACTATAATTTTTTTAGTTTGATAATTGGTTTTAATAAAAAAGTTCCTCGGCAATCGCCAAAGAATTTTTATCTATTACTGTATTAATATTTTTTCTCTTGAAGAATATTCTGTGTGAAGCAAATGATGTGCTTTTTCTGAACCAGGAGCATCCAAATACTCATCTTAAATCTTTTTGATAGATTTGTTTTTGTAAGATCTTCTGATTGGTTTGTCCCTGTCTTCTGTGTGAATAGCCTTCATTCTCTTTTCTAATTTCGAAACATTTCCTCTAAGAAGTGGTTGACCAGCACCGCCGATACATCCACCAGGGCAAGCCATGATTTCTATAATTTCGTAGTGAGCTTTTCCATCTCTAATTCTTTCCAAATGTCTTCTCGCATTTGCGAGTCCACTTGCAGCAGCAACTTTAACTTCTTTTCCTAAAATTTCTATTCTGGATTCTTTGATGCTTCTCATTTCTTTAAGTTATTCAAACTCTAATTGTTTAAGGTCATCACCAGTTAACATATTGTAAGCAGTTCTCACAGCAGCTTCCAATACACCACCACTTGATCCGAAAATAAATAAAATATTAGACAGAATCACATATTAAAAACGAGCTGAATTAAATCAGCTCGTTACTTTATTTTACTTGCATTGTTTTGTTGCAATATTTTTGTACTTTTTTATCGTGGCTAATAATGAACACGATTTTATTATCGATATCTTTAATAAAATTAGAGAAGAAATCTTCCTGTGATTCTGAATCCAAGTTGCTAGTTATTTCATCAAAAATATAAACATCAGCATCTCTCATAAGACTTCTAACGATGGATACTCTTTGTCTTTCTCCTCCCGATAAGTTTTCTCCATTTGCCAAAATTTCTGAATCCAAGTTTTTATTCTTCAACACAGGCTTCAAAACATCCATAGACAATATTTTTTCATCGATAGATTCGTCTTTGACTGTATCTACCAAAATATTTTCCCTCAAACTTGCAGGAATGATAAGTGGATTTTGTGGAACGTATGCGACTTTTTCTCTTAATTCATCCAAAGATAATGAATTGACGTCCTTTTCGTTAATAGATATTCCATCGACATCTCTGATATTCAACAGTGAACGTAGAAGTGTACTTTTACCAGCACCACTTTTTGCGTCTATGTATATGATATCTGAAGGATAAAATTCTTCATTAATATCAAATTTGAACTCAGTGTCCAAAATTTTCACAACAGGATTTTCAAACTTCACTTTGCTAATAGTATTTTCAACAGCAATTCCGTCTTTCTTTTCTAAATTATCTAAAATATTTTCCTTATAAAATCCAGAATCCACCTTCAAATTCGTTAAGTCGATATTTACTCCATTTAATGAATACAATGAGTCGAAGAATACATTGATTACCAAAGTAAATACCACAATTGAGTATAACTTAGCATTTCCAATCGTAACATTGTAACTTATCCATATCAACAAAGCATTTTGCACAAGCTCGTTAAACATTCTAATACTACTACTTGCTGCACCTGCGAATTGATTAACGCTTTTGTGTGCTTCAAAAATTTCCACGATTTTCTTGTTGATAAGATTATCAAAACCATCAAACTTGGAGTATTGTTTCAAAAAATCTGGATTGCTGTAAATATTGTTAAAATCTTGGTAGTTTTTGGAAGTAATTGCAGATAGTGATACGCATTTTTCAGATAATTTCTTATTGATTAATTTAAATCCGAAAAATGTAAATGGTATTATCGCTAGTAAAATCAAACCATAATAAATATTTTGAATTGAAACAAAAATCAAAGCTCCAATAATTATCAAAATCGAACTAACCATAGTATTCACATCGTCAATTAAAAAACTGTAAATAGAATTAGTCAACTTAGAAACCTTCGTAATCAGTGAATTGTTTCCCAAATTTATCATAGTGTCGTATTTCACATGAAATAAATCTTTCATAAAATTATCCAAGTTTTCTGAATTCACATTCACCGCTACTTTTTCTTTTAACAAAATCAGCCCTATTTGAATAAAATAATTTAACACCATTATCCCAAACAATAAGTACAAATCACTTCTTTGAATGTTGGTAATATCTCTGAAGATCTTGTTACTTAAAAATGGTACGGACAGCGTAGCCACAACCATAATTAAACTCATAATCAAAGATACTGCCATAAACTTGATGTTCTTTTTAAGAATTACTTTTATCATAATGCCCTCTCTCCTTCAATTTTATAATTCTTCCCCAAAGCTACAATCAATTCTATTGATTAGAAAACGCTTTACTATTATTATACTCTTCAAAAAAAAATAAACAATAGTTATAAGCTTCTCGTTATATTTTCGGCATTTTTTACTCAAATTTTATCGAAATTTAAAAAGATTAACTTAAATCTCATAAAATGATATAATTAGAATAATATTAGGAGGAAATATGAAATTTATTAGCACTAGGGATAATTCAATAACTATCGATTCTCAAGAAGTAATCTTCAATTGTATAAATGATGATATTTACGTTCCTTTGAATTTAGATAATTTGTACGATATTGATGTGCTTAGAGATATGACATATAACGAACTTGCTATATATATTTTGAAGCATTTTTTAACTGATATTGACGAAGATTCAATATCAAGCATTGTAAATAACGCTTACGATGGAGATGAGCCTAATGTTTTTTTGAGAAAAACAAATGATAGATGCTACGTTGAACTTTTCAACAACAAAAGTCTGTCCTATAGGGACTTGTCATTGAGTATTATCTCTAAATTTATAGATATTAATTTGAATAATAATGAAGATGTGAAAAACTTATACCTGTTCACAGCTTCCACTGATATCTCTGTGTCTACGATTGAGAATTTTAAAAAGATGAACACAAAAGTTTTCGTGTTTTATCCAAATAATATCTCAGATATCGAAAAATCAAAATTATTATCCACGCTTTCCGATAATGTCTGTGCAATTGGCGTAGATGGTGATTTTTATGAATGTAAAAAATTGGTGGATAGTTTGATAAATGATTCTGATATCAAAGATTTGATTGCACAAAAAGAATCGGTGATTTCTACGTGCAATTCTTTGAATATAATCAGAGTTCTCACTCAAGTTATTTATTATTTTTACAGTTATGTGACAATGGTAAAATACGGAGAGATAGAAGCTGGAAAAAGAATCAACGTAAGTATTCCTACGGAAAATTTCGGCAATATAATGGCGTGTTTCTACGCAAAAAGAATGGGACTTCCTATTAATAAAATAATTTGTGCGACAAAAAGTCCATTGTCTTTCAAAAAATTCTTGGATACGGGAGAATTTGTCTATGACGAAGTTTTCGGCGAAGAATCCACATCATTTGAGAGATTGGTCTTAGCGAATATCGAAAGATTGCTACATCATTTGATAAATAATCAAGATAGAATAAGAGAGATTTACACAGATTTTAGAGAAAAAAATAAGTTCACTTTGTATCCTGAAGAACTACAAAAATTGAGTTGTATTGAAACGTACAGCATGACAAGTGATGAGGTCAGTCAGAAAATTTTGAGATTATTCTTGGAATGTCAGTATCCATTATCCCCTCAAACTGCAATGGCTTCTCTTGCCTACGACAAATATGTCATTGATTCTTATGACTACACTCCATCAATGATTATGGCTACAACTTCTCCATATTCATCTACAGATAAGCTTTTGAAATCATTTGGATACAATGAAGATTTGGATATAAATATGGCTTTGGAAAAGTTAAACTCTTTTATAAAATCGCCTATTCCCGATAATTTACAAAACATCAAAAAAGTTGACACTACAATTTTCGATTCATCAGAAATCAAAAATATGATTTACAAAAAAATACAAGAAATGAATTAAGCGGCGTAACTTTACGCTGCTTTTGTTTTAAATACGCAATTAACGGATATATATTTATATGAGTAAATTTGAAATAAAACAAGGGGGCATTATGAACAATTTTACATTTTACAATCCAGTAAGAGTACATTTCGGTAAAGGTCAAGTTACAAATCTAGCCGATGAATTAAAGGATTACAATAAAATTTTAGTAACTTATGGTGGAGGAAGCATCAAGAAAAATGGCGTCTACGATGATGTTATGAAAAATTTGAAAGGCAAAGAAGTTTTCGAACTTTCTGGAATCACTCCAAACCCAAGAACTGACAAAGTTTATGAAGGAATCAAAATCTGCAAAGAAAATGACATTGATTTTATTCTAGCTGTCGGCGGCGGATCTACATTGGACTGCTCAAAAGCAATCGCAATGGGTGCAAAAACTGATGAAGATTTCTGGGATTATTTCTTCGAAGAAAAAAACAAACCAACAGACGCTATCAAACTGGGAACAGTAATTACAATGGCTGGAACTGGTAGTGAAATGGACGGTAGTTGTGTAATTTCCAATATAGAAAGAAAGAAAAAATACGGCTACGGGCACAGATTATTGTATCCAGTATTTTCAATAATCGACCCAACATACACATATTCACTTCCAAAATATCAATTAATCAGTGGAACTTGCGATATGTTCAGCCACATAATGGAAGAATATTTTTCAGAACCAGATTACGAAAACACAACAGATAATATATCAGAAAGCTTGATGAAAACTGTAATCGACAGTATCAGAGTAGCTCTCAAAAATCCTGAAGATTACCAAGCTAGAAGCAATCTAATGTGGGTAAGTACACTTGCAATCAACGGACTTACTGCCACTGGCAAAAGCTCAGATTGGCTAAGCCACAAATTGG
The DNA here is from genome assembly GCF_046991905.1 of Finegoldia sp. NCBI lineage: Bacteria > Bacillati > Bacillota > Tissierellia > Tissierellales > Peptoniphilaceae > Finegoldia > Finegoldia sp. The sequence goes on from NZ_JBKWZF010000019.1 coordinate 43,532, forward strand.
AACACACATTATCCGCATATTTTGATGTAACTCACGGAATGGGACTTGCAGTAGTTCATCCAAATTATTTGAAATTTGTCTACAAAAATCATCTGGAAAAATTCAGAAGCTTTGCAATAAACGTGTGGAATATAGATCCAGAAGGAAAACCAGATGAAAAATTAGCACTAGAATCAATCGTTGCACTACAAAACTTCTTCAAAGAAATCGGAGCTCCAACTACACTTCGTGAACTTGACATTCCAAAAGACAAAATCAAAGAAATGGCTGAAAACACACCTGCATATAAAACAAGCTACTCTGATTTGTCAACATCAGACATCGAAACAATTTACAATAACGCATATTAAAACTAAAATCTGCCTTGAAACAGGCAGATTTTTTAGTGAGATAAAATTATTTCTTTATTGTAGTTTTTAATTATATTTTTATGGTCGACAAAAATAACTATTCCTTCAATTTCATCAAAAACTTTCAGAAATTTTTCGGTTGATTCGCTATCCAAGTGATTGAGTGGTTCGTCAAATATAAATATATTTGAGTTTCCTATTAGCGCCCTATCTAAAGTTATTTTGTGTTTTTCCCCACCAGATAGATCATTCACATTTGTTTTCATTAGTAACTTATTATCTGTGAATACAGTATCTATTTTTTTCTTCCCTAGGAAAATATTCTCTTTCACAGTAGTTGGAAAAACATAAGAGTTTTGACAAAAATAATTTATGTTGATATCCTTCGCATTATTTAACTCTGTGTTGTTAATACTAATATTTCCATTATAATCGGTATAAATGTTACTTAAAATTTTAATTAAAGTTGTTTTTCCAGTTCCATTTTCTCCAGATATTTTAACTTTATCTCCTTTTTTTAAATAAAAAATAGCATAAAAATCTAGTTATCCGCATAAAAACTGGACTTATCACACTTTA
>NZ_JBKWZF010000020.1:0-43842 GCF_046991905.1 Finegoldia sp.
CACAAATCCTACGTCATTTCTTCTGTAATTCGTCAGCTCCTTTTCGTTGAATGTGCTGATGTCCTTGCCATCTATGAGCACATTTCCCTCGTCGTTGGTGTCCATTCCACCGAGAATATTTAAAACGGTGGATTTGCCCGCCCCTGATGAGCCGAGAATGATCGCCAATTCTCCTTTTTCTATTTCAAATGATATGTCGTTGTTTGCAATTATTTCGGATTGTCCTGATTTGTAGCGTTTGTAGCTGTTTTTCATTTCAATGTATGCCATGTTTCACCTCTTATATGAACAATGTGTTGATTTATCTTATAAATTATTTTATATTAAAAGTAGAATTGTAACAAAACACAATTGAACAGTTTGTTCATTTAAGGAGATTTTATGATTAGAGAAACGGATACGAGGGACAAATTAAAAAAAGCGTTGACGATTTTGTTGAACGAGAAAAGTTTGAACGATATTTCGGTGAGCGAATTGACGAAACAGGCCAACATCAATCGCGGGACATTTTATTTGCACTACGACGATAAAATGGATTTGGTGGATAATTTGGTGGAGGAAATTTTCGAGGAATTGAAGGAGATTTTGACGTCGGAAAAGATTGGCAGAAAATATTCATACGATATCATCAAAAAAGTTATCGATTATGTGAAGGATGATTTCGATTTTATTTACGCTTTGACGATGAACAGCTACAACTATATCAACGATATGTTGAGAAAGTTTTTGTTGGCGTTGATTGATACGCTTCCAGAGTTGAAGTATTCGATTGACAATCACCCGTTTTTGCCGAAGGATTATTCGACGGAGGTGTTCTTGTCCTTGAATTCGGGAATTATTTTGCATTGGATTAGAAAAGGCGGCGTGGAAAGCACTGATGAATTAGCGAATTATTTCTATCAAGTGAGCAATTTAAAAACGACTTAGTCAATGTGACTGAGTCGTTTTGCGATTAATCTTCAATTATATAACTGTCGACGATTTCTCCAAAATATGTGATGTGAAAATCCTTGTTGGAGCGAGGATTGGAGCTATCGACATCTTGTGGGTAATTTCTGTTCAAAATATCGTCTGGAAGTAATGACAAATCCTGTTCTTGACGATAAATTAGTTTGCATTCAATCGTTAAAGGAAGTTCTTTGATTCCATTCACAGAAATTGTTTCTGGCTCAACGAGTGTGAGGTTCGCTTCTTCTACTTTATCAACATCTCTTCCACTTTGGCTGCCACAAACTTTCATGATTTTTTTGTCGTAGGAGCCGATTGGGACGCTGATTGTGAATTCCGGATTTTCGTCCAACAATTCTCTGGTAAATCTTCCTTCTCTAACGTAGCACACGAACACAGGCTTGTTCCAATTGTAGCCTATTGTTCCCCACGCAATCGCCATGCTGTTGAATTTGCCGTTTGCTTTCGTGTTCAAAAATATTCCTTTCGGAAGTTCTTTTACAATGTCTGATGCGTAGTCCATTACGTCGATTTTTCTTTTGTTCATTAATTTTCCTTTCGTTTTGTTAATTGGTTATTAAAATTTTCTTCAATTAGCTCATACATTACAGAGGAGCGAATGTTTCCCAATTGATCTGTCCACGAATTTTCTTTAATTTCGGTATTGAAAAATCCTAGTTCTTCATAAACATGACGTGCCCTTTTATTCTCAACAGTTGTTGACAATACTATTTTCTCAAATCCTTTTGAAAACAACTCACTGATTAATAAACTTAAAATAATTTTTCCCAGACCTTTATTTTGATATTCTTCTTCACAAATTTTAATTCCAATCTCCACCGATTTATGAACAAGTTTCTTGTAATTCATTTCTCCAATTGGAAATTTGTTATATTCAATTATCAAGAGAGCATTATTTATCATGTCGTGATTTTTAATATTTTGTATAACTCTGTTATCGGTAGTGTTTAGTCCAAGAGGAAATCCTGCATGTTCCATTACCCTGCCATCATTCCACCATTTTAATAAATTAGGTACATCTTCCAAAGAGGCATTTCTAACTAATATTTCGTTATATTTTAAATTCATTAAATCTCCAGATTAATTATTGTTTAAATAAATGTTACTGTTTCTGACAAATCTTTTCTTTTGTCGTGAAGTGGATTGATTTCAGAATCTTCAGCAGGATAGCCGATGTCTAGCATCATTAGCACTTCTTCTTTTGCAGGTAGACGGAACTTTTTATGTGTGATGTCTGGATCCAAGAAATTAATCCAACAACTTTCCAATCCTTGGTTTTTCGCTGCTAACATCAAATGAGTAGCGACGATGGATGCATCTTCTATTCCAGAATTTCTTCTATCGCCAGGATATGTAAACACGTTTGTCTTATCAAAAGTTACAAGCAAAACTGTACTTGCGCCGTATCTACAAGGTGTCACTTCGTCGACTCTTTTCAAGTTTTTTTCTGATTGTATTACATAAATGTGATGTTCTTGCAAGTTCTTCGCTGTTGGCGCTAATCTTCCAGCTTCCAATATCTTGTCTAGTTTTTCCTTTTCTACCTTTTTGTCGCTATATTTTTTGCAAGAATATCGATTTTTAATCACTTCTTCAAAATCCATATTATTCCTCCCATAATTTTTAAAATCTAATACTAATATATCACATTTATGAGATTTTGTAATATTTTGACAAACAAAAAACCAGTACACATTTTCACGCATACTGGTCTGATTTTATCCTAATTTTTGTTGGACAAAGTTATTGATTACTTCTGTCAATTTTTGTTTTACATCTTCAGGGATTTGACCTTCTGATTCTTCAACTTTTTTGTAAAGATCTGGATATTGTTGTTTGATTTTGTCGACAACTCCTGATAGTACATTTCCTTGTAAAAATCCCGGTAATTTGTTCTTCAATTCATCTGGAATTAATTCCATAATTTTTTGTTCTGTGTTTGCCATTGTTAATCCTTTCTTTTTATTAATATTTTGGGCAATATATTTATACCCACATTTGAACAAATTAAAAAGGTCCAACCAAAATGATTGAACCTTGTTATATTATAATTTAACTACGTTAACTGCTCTGTCGCCTTTTTCAGAAGCTTCAACATCGTATGAAACTTTTTGTCCTTCTTCTAATGTTCTGAATCCTTCTTGTTGGATTGCGCTTTGGTGAACAAAAATGTCCTTGTTGTCTTCTCCTGTTATAAATCCAAATCCTTTAGTAGAATTAAACCATTTAACTGTTCCGTTACTCATAATATCCTCCTCGTTATTCCGTAGAATAACCGTACCACTGTACATTTTTATTTTTGTGATAACTAATTAATTTAAGAGAATAAAATATTTTACAAAACTTTGATTCACTACCTTAATTACTTACTACCTTTTCAGTATACAGCTGATAAGTTATACTGTCAAGCATTTTTGAATAATAATTTTTGTGTTTTATAAGTTTATTTTTTCATAGTTTTGTGTTTCGCAGTCATTGATGTAACTGTTAATTTGAAAACCCTAGTTCTTGGAATTGCTTTCGGGTTGAACTCAAAATGTTCTACGTGATATTTGTCCGTCATCACGGTCAATGCTCTGAATTTTTCCTCAGCATCTGTCACATATTCCACGATTCCTTTTCCCATGATGCTTGAGTAATTCATCGTGCAGTATCCCTTTTCTCTGTCGGAATACAAATCGTGGTCTGTGTCCATCTCAAAAGAAGCCTTGTTGTTCTTGTCGATGAGTTGGTATTTGTAGCCTTCCAGTGCGCCATGAAAATACAAAACCAATTGATTATCCACCACTTCATATCCAAAATTCAGTGGCAAAATATACGGATAGCCTTCGTCATCAACAAGCCCTAGCCTTACTACATCACACTGATCTATTATCTTCAATTGTTCATCAAAACTTGTGATTTCACGATCTTTTCTTCGCATTTTATCTCCTTTTCTTTAATGATTTTAGATATTGTTTTTGTTCAGGTGTTATTCTGAAACTTTCCCTGGATTTTTGTATAGTTTTGTTGTGCGTCCAATCTTCTAGCAAATTATCTTCCAAAACGAATATAACATCGTCCCACTGTTTTGCCAACGCCGTCGCGAAAAACCACGCAATCATCATGTTGACATAGTATTCTTCGCTTTTGATCTGAGCCGCAATGTTCAAATATTCAACCTTGAATTCATCATCCAAGAAATATTTCATCAACAAACAAATCGCGACCCTCACGGTGTATGTGTGGGAAGATTGTGCCCATAATTTTATTTTTTCGATTAATTTGTCGGTGTTTTTCGTGAAAATTTTTGGCGAAATACAGTCACAAACCGCCCAATTATCTACAAATGGAAGAAATTTTTCCAAGTGATTGATACAATCATCGTAACTTTTCATATTAGAAATCAAAATAGAATGAAGCATATTTTCTTCGTAGTAAGTGTGTGGCAAATCTTCCATGAAAATTTGCGAATGTTTTTCGTCTATTTTTTTCGCTAATTTTCTCAAATCAGGCATTCTAACTCCAATAATTGTGGATTGGTCGATTGTAGGGATTAGTTTCGCTTGAAAATCACGGTATTTCAAATCTTGTAGGGACTGAAGTTCATTAATTATTTCCATTTTTATTTCCAATCAAAGTATAAATCTTGTATCCAACGCTTACCGTCATCAATATTCCAAACACAAAAAGTTTTACTGCAACAGATGAGTTTCCTTGTTTGAAATATCCGTAACCTGCCCAGTACAGCAAGACTGTGACGATAGTAACGATTATCCAAAAAATCACCACTAATATTTTGTAAATTTTGTTGAGTGTCGGATTGCCTTTTCTATTTCTGAAAATTCTTTCGAATAACGCGATAAGTCCTACAACTATCAGCACGTAAATTATATTATAAACAAATTTATTCATGATATCATCCTTTGTGTAAAATTCTATGTACAGCAATTTATGTTTATATTATAATATGAATGGTGATTAAATGAAATACGTATTTTTGTTGAGTAGCAAGGCTGGAGCAGGCTCTTTTTCGGAGTTAGAACACTCAATCGTGAAGTGCTACTCAAGCAACAATTTGAAATATACAATAATAAAAACAGAACACAAAAACCACGCATCTGAAATCGTTCGAAAATACTGCGATTGTTCAGATGTTTTGTTGTATGTGTGTTCAGGTGATGGAACGTTAAACGAAGTCATAAATGAAATGAAGAAAACAAACGCAAAGTTCAGCGTCGGACTTATTCCTTCTGGAACGGCGAATGATTTCTCCAAGAATTTCGATTACTCAAATTTCAAAATCGAAAACACAATCAAACCTGTTATTGACGACATTGATTTGATCAAAGTCAACGACAGATATTGCGTGAATGTGCTTAGCTTTGGATTTGATACGGTGATTTTGAATTCTGCATATAATTTGTTGAAGAAGAATCCAAAACTCAGGGCAAATGCATATCCTATCGCAGTGTTGCAGAATTTATTTAAAATTCCTAAATACAAGTTGGAATCCACGACAAGTAACGGAGAAAATGGAGAAGTTAACTTGAAAGGATATTATCTGCTTGGCGCGATTTGCAACGGTGGTTTCTACGGCGGAGGATTCAACCCTTCTCCTTATGCTAAACTTACTGATGGCGTGTTGGAATTGTGCTTGGCAGAAACAATGCCTTTGTACAAAATAATCCCGTTGATTTTCAAATACAAAAAAGGCGCTCATCTGTCACATCCTATGATACATTTTCAAAAATTGACTAAAGGATGTATCAAATTCGAAAAAGAATTGATAGTAAATGTCGACGGCGAAATCTTCACAACGAATTACTTGGATTTCAAAGTGGTGCCAAAAGCATTGCGATTCGCTAAAGTTTGCGATTATAGGATGAAGTAGAAATAGAATTTTGTCACGGATATTGTACAATATTCGTGACAAACAAAACATAACAAATCTTAACATTACTCATCAAAAAATCAGAGCTGTTATACAGCTCTGATTTTTGTGTGTTAATTGCTATTTACTTAATTACGCTTTCCAAGTCTGTTACAATTGGGCTTGGAACGAATTTCTTTCCACCTATTACTGTGATTTCTGTTATTGTTTCTTTAACATACTCTCTAATTGTTTCTGGTGATTTTTTTCTATTTACTAATAATATAGGTGATGATAATCTTCCTGCTACTGGTGATACTACTAATGCATCTGCAAATACTTCTCCACTTGCTACGAATGCTTTTTCAGACTTAAATAGTTTTTTAGCAATTTGTGCTGCTGTATCGTATCTACTTCTTCCTGCGATTCTTTCTGTGTTCTTTGGTAGATCTTTTTTTACTTTTTCTGATACGGAGTTTACTCCTCCTGCTATTACTGTTTTGTTGATGTATTTGTTTAGAACTTTTGTAATTTGTGTATCAATAGTTGTTTTTTGTACTAGTAGTATTGGATATTCTTGTTGTGCTGCATATGCTCCTGCCGTTAATGCATCCGCAAAGTTTTCGCCGCTTGCAATTATTGCAGTTTGTTTTGCAGATAGTTTTAAAAGTCTTTCTGCTATAGCTGCTGATGTTTCATACCTACTATGTCCAGCTATTCTTTCTATTTCTTTATCATATTGTCTTAATTCTTTTTCTACTTTAGTTGATATAGAATTTACTCCACCTACTATGATTATATTTGTTGCTTTTAATCTTTTTATTTCTGCTTTTACTGGTTCTTCTAATTCATTTTTAGATGTCAATAATATAGGTGCATTCAATTTTTTAGCTAATGGTGACGCCGTTAATGAATCTGGATATTCATCACTTCTAGCAATTATTACTGTGTTTGCTTTTTCGTAGTATTTTTTGGATACTTCTATTGCTGTATCTATTCTATTTCTACCTGAAATTCTATTTTCTTCTGTTGGTTGTGGTTTCTCAGATGGTTGGTCTTCATCGTCTGTAAATCCTGTTTTTACGTTGATTCTTACCTCTACTATATCACCATTATGGCGTTGAATTTCTCCTGGTCTGCTTTCGTAATCATAAGTAATAGATTCCTTATCCTTATCCAACACAATTTTGTTTCCTACGAGTTTACCATTTTTTAAATTCTTTATTCTTTTTGGATTAGGCTTGCCTGGAAGTTTTGCCAAATCAATAAATCTATGGTTAATATCTGTGTAATAATTAAATGATTGCATATCTGCTACTAACCTGTCTAATTCTCTATTTTTAGTGGTATCCAATGATTGCAATCTATTGTTTCTTAGATTTAAATAATTCAATTTTTTATTATTATTGATATCTAATTTTTCTAATTCATTATCTGAGCAACTAAATTTATCAAGATTTACACAATCTTTCAAGTCTATGCTTTTTAGCTTATTTGAATCAACGTTAAGATTCGCTAAATTTTTACAATTTTTTAGGTTTATTTCTTTTAATTTATTATACCATAGTTCACCATATTCAAGTTTTGTATTATTGCTTAAATTTAATTTTTCTATATTTGTAAATTCAAGTCTTAATACAATAAGCTCATTATTATGGCTTAAATCTAGCTCTCTTAAACTATCATTTCCAGAAAAATGAATCTTTTCTAGCTTAGTATTTTTTGATGTATCAACATAATTAACTGAATATCCCAAAAATAGAGATTTGATTTCTGTAAAATATTCTAGCCCTTTTAAATTTTTTTCACCACTTTCCGCAAAAATAGATGTTACATAATTAATTTCATCTTTGCTAAATTTTCCATCTTTGTTTTTATCAAACTCTTTAATATTCTTTCTGAACTTAGCATCAGGAAAGTTTGTTTCATTGATTTCAACGTCTTGCCCTGCAGCAAATGATGAGTTGAATGAAAACGCTCCTATAATCAATGCAAATGCAAGGATTACTTTGGTCAACATACTAGATTTTTTCATAATTTCCCTCCGTTTTTTATTGACTTTCGCAATTTTATAATTGCAAAAGTCTTTTGGTTAACTATATTGTATTCCTTATATATATTTTTTGCAATGTTTTTATAAATCTTTTTTCTATTATTCCATTCTAAAAAACCAGAGCTGTATAAAACTCTGATTTTTATATGTTATTATTTTATTGCTGCTTCTAAGTCTGTTACTATTGAGCTTGGAACGAATTTCTTTCCACCTATTACAGTAATTTCTGTTATTTTTTCTTTTACGTATTCTTTAATTGTTTTTGGTGATTCTTTTCTATTTACCAATAATATTGGTGATGATAATCTTCCTGCTACTGGCGATACTACTAACGCATCTGCAAATACTTCTCCACTTGCTACAAATGCTTTTTCTGACTTGAATAATCTTTCTGCAATTTGTGCTGCTGTATCGTATCTACTTCTTCCTGCAATTCTTTCTGTGTTCTTTGGTAGATCTTTTTTTACTTTTTCTGATACGGAGTTTACTCCTCCTGCTATTATTGTTTTGTTGATGTATTTGTTTAGAACTTTTGTAATTTGTGTATCAACTGTTGTTTTTTGTACTAGTAGTATTGGATACTCTTGTTTTGCCGCATAGGCACCTGCTGTTAATGCATCCGCAAAGTTTTCTCCACTTGCTATTATTGCTGTTTTTCTTGCAGATTGGTTTAAAAGGCTTTCTGCTATTGCGGCTGATGTTTGATATCTACTATGTCCAGCTATTCTTTCTACATCTTTATCATATTGTCTCAATGCTTTTTCTACGTTAGTTGATATAGAATTTACTCCACCTACTATGATTATATTGGTTGCTTTTAATCTTTTAATTTCTGCTTTTACTGGTTCTTCTAATTCATTTTTGGATGTCAATAATATAGGTGCATTTAATTTTTTAGCTAATGGTGATGCTGTTAATGAGTCAGGATATTCATCACTTCTGGCAATTATTACTGTGTTTGCTTTTTCATAGTATTTTTTGGATACTTCGATTGCTGTAGATATTCTATTTCTACCTGAAATTCTATTTTCTTCGTTTGGTTGCGGTTTCTCAGATGGTTGGTCTTCATCGTCTGTAAATCCTGTTTTTACATTTATTTGTATCCTCAATAAATCTCCAAATTCACGTTGAATTTCTCCAGGTCTACTTTCGTAAGAATATCTTACAGATTCTTTACCTTTATCCAACACTATTTTATTTCCTACTAATTCTCCATTTTCTAGTTCCTTTATTCTTTTTGGATTAGGATTACCAGGAAGTTTTTCTAAATAAATAACCTTGTGATTAATATCTGTATAATAATCAAATGTTTGCAAATCCACTACAAAAAAACTTAATTCTCTATTTTTAGTAGTGTCTATCGCTTGTAATCTATTACTTCTAGCATTTATGCTTTGTAATTGTTTATTCTTACTAATATCTATTGTTTCTAGATTGTTATTTTCACAATCAAGATCCTTAAGATTTACGCAATCTGACAAATCTAATTCCTTTAACTCGTTATAAGTTAAGATTATTTTTTTTAAGTTCACACAATTTGTAAGATTAATTTCTTTTATTTTGTTATGCCATAAATTAACTTCTTCAAGTTTACTATTATTACTCAAATCTAATTTTGTAAGAGCATTATCTGATAAGTCTAATTCTTTTAACTCTGTGTTTTTACTTAAATCCAACTCTTTTAAATTTTTGTTAAGAGTGCAATAGATTTTCTCAAGTTTTGTATTTTTAGATAAATCAATATTTTTTACATTATCAGAAGCAGAAAATGATTTTATCTCAGTAAAATACTCAATACCTTTAAAGTTTTTTGGTGTATTTACAATTGTATTAATACTTGTTACCGATTTAATTTCTTCTTTGCTTAATTTTTCGTCTCGATTTTCATCAAATTCTTTTACATATTCCCTGAACTTAGCATCAGGAAAGTTTGTTTCATTGATTTCAACATCTTGCCCAGCAGCAAATGATGAGTTAAATGAAAACGCTCCTATAATCAATGCAAATGCAAGGATTACTTTGATTAACTTACTTGTTTTTTTCATAATTTCCCTCCGTTTTTATTAACTTTTGTGATTTCCTATTTACAAAAGTCTTTTGGTTAACTATATTGTATTCCTTATATATTTTTTTTGCAATATTTTTATGAATTATTTTTCTCCTATCAAAAAACTTCCAAGATCGTTACAATCCCAGAAGTTATCCCCTTTATTTTTAAATATTCTAATTATTTAACGTCGTAGTCGAATTCACTTATCGACCTTTTGCTGTCTATGTTTTGTTCTTTAAGAAATTCCATTTCTTTCAACCCTTTAGATTTTGCGACAACAGATTTAGGAAATGACACGATTTCTTGATTTATTATGCTGATATTGTTGTTTACTATTCTCTTTGCAGCTGCTAATTGTTCGTTTTCGTCGCTGATTTCGTCTTGAAGATTGATGAATTCTTGTGATGATTTAAGGTCTGGGTAGCTTTCAGCAAGTGCAAATATTTTGCTGATTTCACGGTCTTGGTTTTGTATTGCTGCGTTAAATTCTTTGATATTTGCATTTTGTCGAAGTTTAATTACATCCGAAAAAGTTGATGTTTCATGTTTCGCGTATGATTTGGCAACTTTTATCATTTCACAAATTGTGTCGTATCTTTTGGCTAGTGCAATGTCTACGTTTTTCTTGGATTCGTCTATTACGACTTTGTATCGGTTAAATCTATTCGATGTTTTTACCCACCAAATTAATACTATTAAAATGATTAATGCAATTATTCCAATTGCTGTGAATTCCGAATTTAAAAATCTGTCCATAATTTCTCCTTATAATTTTTCACCTATTATATCTATTAGAGAGTAAAATCCTGATAATTTTTCTCTAACTTTTTCGTATTCTGTTGAAAGCGACAATTCATCAACTTGTTTTTTCGTTTGTGGTAATGCAAATAAAAACGCATTTGATTCAAATGATACGGAGATGTATTGTTCGTTCATGTACAAGCACACTCTCATTTTTTCTTTCCAATCGTTCAATAACTCTATAATTTTAGGATCTAAAATTAGTCTTGTGTAGAAATCATCTGTTGAATATATTGCGTATGAGTTGTTAAATTCAATGGATTCCGTCTCAATTTCTTTTTCTATTTTGGTTTTCCTTCCGTAGCTTCCATGATTTCTAAACCCAAGCACTTTCCCTTTTTTTATGGGAACTACTCTTATGTGTCCATTTATTTTAGTGTCAAATTTCGCCATCAAAACCTGTCCACAAAAATCAATAGTTTGTCGTGTGTGTCCTTCACTATCTTCAGTTTCTGTGTATGCTTGCATATTAGAAAACTCTGTTTTGTAATCATCACCAAATACTATGTGGCAGTTTCCAAAATAATACTCAGAATTAGGAACCAACCTTTGCATCACTTTCACATCAACTTTCTTAGAATAATCAATTGTTGTATCCGGCAAGATTTCATTCAACACTGGTAATAGGAAATTATCAGTGTAGGATGTTGCAAGTTCAGTTCTTCGTTGTTTTGAATATTTGTTCCAAAAATATACTAAAGCCGCCATGACAAGAATTGAATAAATTCCTAGCATCGCTCTTAATGCAATAAATCCAACCATAGCACCTATAACTAAAAATGGATTAATGATGTTGTCCTTCATTCCATTTTTTACTGAATGTAGTTTTGATTGCATTTGTGGAGAATTTTCTATTTGTTCAATTCGCTTTACTATTTCGGGATTGGTGAATTTATCCCTGTATTTTTTCCTCACTGCTTTTCCTTTCACTCACTATTTTTGTACATGCTTTCATTTATATTTATACCCGATTATTCGCGAAAAATAAGCTATTTATACCAATTCTTGATATTTTTACAAATATTTTACAAAGATTTATTGTGCATATAACATAAAAAAGACACCTTCTTACTGGTGCCATACTCGTATAAATTTATTTTTTTGTTATGCTCATTCCTATAACCATACCCAAAAGCATACCGATTGATATCGAAGTCGCAATGTCGAATTTATCGGAGATAGTTCCTAAACCCGCGCCTAGCATCATTCCCAATGCCATCCCAAATGACATATAATTTTCAGGCGAATTTTTTGATTGTGTTTTCGATTTTTTGATGACGATTAGGACTAATATCACCGTTATAATCAAAGGTAAAAGTATTTTAAATATTTCCATGTCTTCTCAAATTTATAAACCTTTCTTGAAACAAATAATCCTGTTTGATTCTTCATCTGACTGTAGAATTTCTTTAAATTCTTCTAATTCGTAAACATTTCGTTATCACATATTTTTGTAGCCATTTTAATGAGTATACGTGTCTCTTTCATTGTAGCTTCTAATACTTTAATTTATTTTACCTTCTTCTCTCAATTAGATTTTATTCTTAGTAAATTAACTTGTCAATGATTGCATAAAAAAAATGACCTCCAAAGTCATTAAACTTTTAAAGGTCATTCTATATTATTCTGTTAAATTTTTCCCCGATAATTTGTACACTTTTTTCGCTCTGTTTTTGAGTCTTGAATCGTGAGTTACACATATAAGTGTCATTTTCTTATTCAATTCATCGAGCAAGTCCAAGAATTTGTCGACGTATTCTTCATCCAAGTTAGCTGTTGGTTCGTCTAATATTAAAAGCTCAGGTTCATTTATCAACGCTCTTAAAATCATTAGCTTTTTGATTTCTCCACCGGATAAATTCTTCGCACTGTTTAGTTGAAGAAGTTCTTCCATGTCGTATTTTTTGATGAATTTTTCATAATCAAAATTTGATACGCCTGAGATTTCCGCTTTCATTTCTAGGTTTTCTCTTACAGTTAAGGCTGGAAACACGATTAAATCTTGTGGTACGAATGATACTTTTTTCGAACGAAGATCTGATATTTCAGCGTCCGTAAAATCTTTGACTTCTTTGGAGAAAAGCTTTACGCTTCCTTCGTCGTAATTCAAAAATCCCAAGATCACATTTAATAGCGTACTTTTTCCTGCACCGCTGGCTCCAACTATAGCGATGTAGTCATTTTCATCAACCGTTAGGTTCAAATCTTTTAGTACTTCGTTTTTTCTATCTTTATTGATGATGTAACTTTTTGTCAAATTTTCAATTTTTAATATTTCCATTTAATTACCTCTCAATTTTAGTGCTAATTCTTCTTTGGATATTTTGATTACGTTGAAAATTTGTGTTATCAATGCTATTACGATTACAACGGCTAATGTAATTAAGGATATCATCAAAATTTCCTTTGCATTTACGCTCATAAACGACAAATCCAAAGATTTTTCTATCTGTCCGGAGAACAACTTGACTGTGAGTATGGATAATCCAATTCCTAAAACTGCTCCGATAAATGATAATATTACAGAGTATTTTAGGATTATGGTTTTGAGTTTACTCTTTGTTATACCAAGTATTCTTAGAGTTGCCATTTGTTTTTCTTTGTCTTTGAAATCAACTGTAAATATCGAAATTAATACGATTATTGCCATTATCAATGTAAATGTTAGTAGTATTTTCAAATATTTCATAAGAGAGAACATTTCTTTGGATAGATTGTCTACGAAGTTTTTGTTCATGACAACCATAGTGTGTGTACCTCTAAGTGATTTCATAAGGTTAACTGTTAATTGCTCACTATCTGCATTATCTTGTTTTTTTATTAAAATTGAAGATATTTCAGAATTTGGAACGTATTTTTGCGGATGAACTTTAATAGAATCTTGTAGCATTTTCTTCGCCGTATCAAAATTCATGAATATTGCATTATCAAATCCAAGACCAGTTTTCATTAATTTTGATTTTACTTTGTATTTTTTGCCAAAAAAAGTCAATGTGTTTGCATCAACTACACTCACATTATTTCCGATTAAAATTTCTCCGTCTTTCAATTCCTTCACATCTTGTTTCATCCAAGGTTTTATTGTAAAGTCCTTTTCAAAATCAATTCCTATAGCTTGGACAGGGAATGAACAACAAGATTCTTGAAGAGTCGCAATGTACAATTGTGGAGCTGCTTGTTTTACTCCTTCGACTTTTTGTACTTTATCAAGTACATCATTTTGCATGTAGAACTCAGAAGGCTTACCAGATACGAATAATGCTTCCTGTTCTTTTCCGCTTTTTTCTGGAACAATCATCATATCTGCGCCCAATCTTTGTTTCATATTGTCGATTGAATTGTTAAGTCCAATTGAAAAATACATGCTTACAAACAAAAGTGCGGACACTATCGCCATAATCAAAACTATTATAAATGTTCTGACAGGATTTGATGATATCCAGTTTTTCAGGTACAATTTATCTTTCATCTATACTCTTCTTCAATACAACAAGGTATGCTATTGAAATTATAGTTAATATGATTGAACAAATACTAATCGCTGGAATTGTCTTCATTTGACAAGCGGCACCCGCGTGTTTACAACCGCCTATTACAACCTTTGCTAATAGGAATGAATCAATAGCTAAAATTGGAACTGCAATATTAATTCCCCATTCGATTTTTTCGTCTTTAATGATATATGCAATTACCAATAAAATCACTATGCTTACAGCTATAACAAATACTGCATTTGACATGTGGAAGCATTTCATTGGCATTTTGCCTGGCATTACTTCGCATGGTTTTGCGATAACTTTTGGTATTAATGCTAGAATAACTGCCGCTACCAATTGCAAAATTTTTAAAATCTTCTTCATAGTTTTTCTCCTTAAATGTTTAACGTTTCTAAAATTTCATTTCTGTAATCTGTGAACTGTTTGCTAGTTCTATTTCTTGGGTAATCCATTTCGATTTCCAAGATTTTCTTTATTCTACCTGGTCTTGGTTCCATTATAACAACTTTGTTAGATAAGTAAATGGCCTCATCGACATCGTGTGTTACCATTATCATTATGTGTTTGTTTTCTTGCCACAATCTAATGAGTTCATCTTGCATGTTCATTCTAGTGAATGCATCCAACGCTCCTAGTGGCTCGTCCAACAAGAACACGTTAGGTTTGTTAATCATCGTTCTGATTAATGCAACTCTTTGCGCCATCCCTCCAGATAATTGATGTGGATATGAGTTTTTGAATTCCATTAAGCCAACTTTTTCAAGAAGTCTGTCTACTTCCTTTTCGTTGTTTTGTTTTTTCAAATTTGCTGAGAACCCAACATTTTCTCCGACTGTTAACCAAGGAAATAGTGTCGGTTTTTGAAATACCATTCCTCTATCGCTGTCTGTTCCTTCAACTTTTTTGCCGCTTAAAGTAATGGATCCTGTAGTTGGAACGATAAGTCCTGCAATTAATCTTAAAAGAGTGGATTTACCACAGCCTGATGGTCCTACGATGCACACAAATTCTCCATCTTCGATTGTCATATTGATATCAGTAAGGGCATGAGTTAATCCGTCTGAATCAGTTCTTAAAAAGCTTTTAGATACATTTTCAAAAATCAAATTATTCATTATTCCATCCCTTCTTGCCATTTAAGGACTCTCTTTTTAATTAACGACAAAACAAAATTAACAGCGATAAATGTAAGACATATTATGATAATCGCTCCGTACATGCTGGCGTATTCTGCCCAAGATTTCTTCCATGTGATATACCAACCAAGTCCCGATTCTACACCAAGCATTTCTGCTATCAAAAGAGCTGTACAAGCAGAACTCATTCCTATTGTAAGTCCACCGAAAATATTTGGCATAGCTGATGGAATGGCAATTTTGGTAATCAATTGATTGCTTGTTGCTCCAAGTGTTTTTGCCGCTTCGTAGTTTGATTTGTCCACGTTCAAAATACCTGTGATTGTAGAGATTGTCACCGCATACCATACACCCAAAGCTATTATGAATACCGATCCATAGAACAAACTTGTAGCCAATACCATTACTAATGGCAACCATGTAGTTGTAGGAATTGGTCCTAAAAGTTTCATAAATGGAGATATCCAATAGTTTACTTTTTTAGAATATCCACACAAAATTCCAGTTATAAGTCCCAAAATCGCTCCGATGAAATACCCAGTAAATAGCAACTTCAATGAACTTTTTACCGATTTTATAAGTAATGCTTGGTCAGTTATTATTGCGTTTAAGATTTTATCCACCCATGGGAAATATGGTAGTGTTAGTATTCCTGTTTTTAATGTCAAAAAATCATACAATGTCAACAAGAAGAATACAAAAGCATAAAAAGGCGCTTTGTAGACTAATTTTGCTCTAACGTTCTTTTTGAAAAATGATGCTATGAAAAACACTCCATAAAGTGCAACAAATGACCAAATAAACACCACATAAGTATTAGTTTGCATGGAATCAGGTTTTAAGTTTGGATATAGAACGTATTCAAAAACACAAATAACTCCCATGATTATTGGGAGAATCAATTTAACAACGTCTAATATTTTCTGAGCCTTTGTTTTAGGTCTGGATTCTAGTTCAATAAGTTGTTCCCTAGTTAACTCATCTAACTTTTCGTTTTCCATCATTACCCCTTTCTTTATTAAAGATAAATTTTGCGGACTAAATTAATAATCCGCAAAAACCTTACTTTATTTTTTATTTTACTACTGATTCATCTACACCCATTGGATTCCAGAATTTCTTCATTAAATCGTCAGTTGATTTTTCGTTTGAAATAAGTCCGAACTTTTTGTAATCGTCAATTGTACTTCTGATAGCAGTTTCGGTATCTTTTTGAGAAATTTTGAAATCATAAGTATTCATCATTCTCAATGCTTGATCGAAGTCTCCACTTGCCCAGTGATTGTCGAACAAAATTTTTGTTGCTTCTTCTTTGTTGTCTTCAACCCAATGTTTAGTTCTCATAATTGCTGTAACAACTTTTTTTGCTGTTTGTGGGTTATCTCTGATGAAGTCAGCGTTAAGAACGTGTACACAGCATGGTTCTTTTTGGAAATCCGGATCAGTTGTAAGTGATCTGATAGACTTGATTTTTCCTTCGTTGACAAATTTTTCTGCAAATTGATCACTTAGAAGTGTTGCTTGGATTTCTCCTTTTTCTAACGCTTGGATAACTGCTGATGTTTCAACTGGTTTGAATTTGATTTGTTTTGCATCAACTTTGTCGTGTTCTAAAAATCTCAAAGCAATGTTGTGGTCAGAGTTACCAATTCCGTCTGGAACTGCGATTGTCTTTCCTAACAAATCACTTGTTTTGTTGATTTTGTCGTCGTTAAGTACATACAATGATTTACAGCCAGTTTGGGCTCCAGCTACTAATTGAACATTGATTCCGTTAATTGATGGTACCAATACTGTTGCCAAGTGGTCAGAGAAAACTTGAACTTTATTAGTTCCAACTGCATCAAGTCCTGATTGAACGTTGATAACTTTAACTTTCAATCCTTCTTTTTCAAATTCTTTGTTTACAGCAGCAATTCCTGGTGTTCCTGTACACAATCCACCATTGTAACCGATTAGAATTTCTTTTCCATACATTGGTTCGTCTTCAATCTTGCCAGTCGTTTTTGTTTTTTCTGTGCTGGCTTTTTCTTCTGTTTTCTTATCTTCTGTTTTAATTTCACCATTTTTCACGCATCCTGTGAATAATACTGATAAACAAATAGCTAACAAGAATATTTTTAGTCCTTTTTTCATGTAATCCTCCTACATCTTAATTTTTTGATAATTTAATATGATTTCTCATACCTAAATAATTCTAACATACAATAACTATTTAGATTAATTGAAATTTTCTATAAATAACGTCTTTTTATCGTGTTTTTGCAAGTTTTTATCATTTGAATTTTTGAAAAATTCAATTAAATGTTGATTTATTAGTATTGCATTGTTTTATTTCATTTATAGGTTTTTTCTATAAATAAATCCTCAATTGTTAAATTTATTTACAAATGGATATATTAAAATAAAATATTTGTCTGTTTTGTAAAATAAGGCGTTTATGGTAAAATATAGATATATTGACTACCATGAAGAGAGAGAATATTATGGATTTAAAACAATTAGAAACGTTCATAACTGTTGTGGAATGGGATAGTTTTTCTGAGGCTGCGAAGAGACTTTATCTGACGCAACCTACGATAAGTACCCATATCAAACAAATCGAAAATGAACTTAATGCAGAATTATTGAAAAGAACAACTAAAAAGTTGGAGCTTACACCAGAAGGAAGAGAATTTTACAATTACGCCAAGGCTATTTCAAGAATCATGGAAAGTATGCAAGATTCTTTTTCGAAAAAAAGTCTCACAACTTTCAATATCGGAGCAAGTTCTGTGCCTGCGACTTATATTCTACCTTCTCTTTTAACGAAATATCACAAGTCTCACATCAAAACTTTGGTGAATATAATTCAATCTGACAGTTTGACTACTATAGATGGAGTTATAAATGGTTCAATCAATATAGGAATTGTAGGTATGACTACAATGGATAAGGATCTCACATTCGAAAAAGTTCTTAGTGATAAACTGGTAGTGGTCACGCCTTACAATGATTATTACAACGCATTGAAGAAGAACAACGTGAAGATCAGCTCCATTTTGAAAGAGCCGATTATTTTCCGTGAACAAGGTTCTGGAACGCTTAAAGAATCTATGAAGATGATAGACGCTTTAGGAATCAGCAAAAATTCACTGAATTTGATTGGAACAGCAAATAGCACCGAAACATTAAAACAATGTATTAGAAACGGTATGGGAATATCCATCATGAGTAAACTTTCCGTTGAAGAAGAAGTTGCCAATAATCAATTGATTTCTTTTAAGATTGACGATTTTGAATCTGTAAGGCATTTCTATCTAGTGTATCGTTCCAATTCGTTGTTGTCAGAGCCTGTGATAGATTTTGTAAAATTCACAAAGAAATATTTGGAAGAAAATTTTTGATTCATAAAAATAACCGCAATAGCTCATACTGTAAGCATTGCGGTTTTCTTGTGTATGTTTTTATATCAAAGTATAACGAGTGAGTCCTCTTGAAAAAATCCGTTCGCTAAAAAAGTAAAGTTCATTTCGTCTCGATTACAAAAATTGGAAAATTCTAATCTTAAAATTCTAAAATTCAAAACTCGCTTACGCTCAAACAGTTGAATTTTTACGAATTTTTTCAATTGAATTTTCTACAATTTTTTCCAGAGGAGTTACTCACTTTACTTTTTCAGGCACTCAATTTAAATCCTTTATACACCCTCATTATCAATTACTTCAAATTTTTTTGCTTTTCCTTGTCTTTTTTGTCGATTATTTTAGCCATTATCAAGCTCACAACAGTAAGTCCTACTACCAAAATAATCGCTTGGTAGAATTCCTTGGATCCTACATTTAACACTTTATCCCCCAAATTCAAATACACAAGTGTTCCAGGAATTATTCCCAAAACCGATGCTAGCATGTACTTCGATAAACTTATATTTGTAAGTCCAAATCCGTAATTTATAAGATTATATGGAATAAGTGGAATAAGTCTGAAGATAAACAACAAAGTAAACAGTTTTGAATCTGGTGCATTTAGTATTCTGTCCCTATTTTTTTCGGAGAATTTTTCATTAATCATCTTAACAACATAATCGTGTCCGATTTTTCTAGAAAGTTCAAACATAAGCAAGCAATTCATAGCTGCTCCAATAACTGTGTAAATACTTCCCTTAACAAGTCCGAAGCTAACTCCTCCGATTAACGCTAATGCTGGCACTGGGAAGAAACCAATTGGAAGTATTGTGAACAATAAAATATACACAACCGCTCCCCATGGGCCGGATTTTTGTACCAAATTTCTGATTGAATCGTACGGAACAAATACCATTAATCCGACTGTCAATGCTATCAATAGGACTATCAAAAATATTTTTTTAAATTTTTCCATATTTCACCTACTAATTATATTTGAATTCATTGTATCGTATAAATTTAATATAATCAACTAAAAAAATGCACACAGCCTACTAAGCCATGTGCATTCCTAATATTTTTAAACTTTCAAATCAACAGAGTATTCTGTGTCGTATTTTGAAATAACTGGTTTGACGTCTTCTTCAATGAATTCAACCACTTGTTCTGGGCATCTTCCAATGTAAAGTTTGCCATCTAAAAGTGAATTCAAATCGTCTTTGTTTAAGTTAAACGCTTCGTCTTTTTCCAATAATTCTAATAAATTGTTGTCCAGCCCTTCTTCTTTTACTCTTCTACCTGCAACCATAGAATATTCTCTGATTTTTTCGTGAAGTTCTTGTCTGTCGCCGCCACGTTTTACAGCTTCCATCAATATGTTTTCAGTCGCCATGAATGGTAATTCTTCATTCACGTGAGCTTTGATTTGGTTTTCGTAAACAACAAGTCCGTCTGTAACGTTGATTGCAATTTCCAAAATACTATCCACAGCCATGAAGCTTTCTGGAACGCTCATTCTCTTGTTTGCAGAATCGTCCAACGTTCTTTCAAGCCATTGAGTACTAGCCACAAATTGTGGGTTTTGAACCAAACTCATCACGTATTTTGAAAGCGATGAAATTCTTTCGCATCTCATTGGATTTCTCTTGTAAGCCATTGCTGATGAACCTATTTGTGTTTTTTCAAATGGTTCTTCCAATTCTTTTCTGTTTTGCAAAAGTCTGATGTCGTTTGTCATTTTGTGAGCTGATTGTGCAATTGAAGATAGAACTTGAAGCACGTGGTAGTCGATTTTTCTTGTGTATGTTTGGCCACTCACGCTAACTGCGCTGTCAAATCCCATTTCTTTTACGATTTTCTTTTCCAATTGTTTTACTTTGTCGTGGTCATTGTCGAAAAGTTTCAAAAATGATGCTTGAGTTCCAGTAGTTCCCTTTACCCCTCTCAATTTCAAATTTTCTTTTCTGTAAATGACTTCTTCCAAATCCATAAGGAAATCTTGAATCCACAAAGTAGCACGCTTTCCAACAGTCACTAATTGTGCTGGTTGATAATGAGTGTAGCCAAGTGTTGGCAAATCTTTGTATTTAATCGCAAAATCAGACAAGTGTTTAATCAAAATCGCTAACTTTTTCTCTACGATTTCAAGAGCATTTCTCATCACGATAATGTCCGTGTTATCAGTTACATAGCAGCTTGTCGCTCCCAAGTGGATAATTCCAGCTGCGTTTGGACACACTTCTCCGTATGTTTTCACGTGAGCCATTACATCATGTCGAAGAACTTTTTCGTATTCAGCTGCCTTGTCAAAGTCAATGTCTGAAATGTGAGTTTGCAATTCTTCTATTTGTTCGTCTGTAATATTAAGTCCCAATTCTTTTTCAGATTTCGCCAATGCCAACCACAATCTTCTGAAAGTTTCAAACTTAACTTGTGAACTAAAATTGTGGCTCATTTCGTGGCTTGCGTATCTCGTGTTTAATGGACTTTGGTAAATATCGTTGTTCATTATTTCTCCTTGAAGTATTCTACTGCATTTCTAAAAATATTTTGCTTGTCGATATCGTAAATATTTTTGTACAAATCATCTGCGATTCTTTCAGTGTGACACATTCTTCCCAAAATCTTACCATCTCTGGACAAAATTCCTTCGATATTGTAGTCTGATCCGTTTGGAGAGATTTTGTAAGCAGAGAAAACTTGCTCATTATCCAAAAGTTCTTTGAGTTTGTCTTCTTTAATTACAAATCTTCCTTCACCGTGTGAAATCGGCATTTTGTAAGTTTTGTTCAAGTCAATTCCATTTGTCCAAGGGCTGTTATTAGTCAAGCACAATGTATCTACAAAAGTTGCAATGTGTCTTCTGTTTGTGTTGAATGTCAAGTTTGGATCGTCTTCTTGTGGTGATGTAACTTTTCCATAAGGAAGAAGTCCAGTCTTCACCAAAGCTTGGAATCCGTTACAAATTCCAATTACCAATCCGTCGTTTTCGTTCAACAAATAATCTATCGCACTACTTATTTTCTCATTTCTTAGAATATTTGCCAAGAACTTAGCTGATCCATCTGGCTCATCCCCTAGTGAAAAACCTCCAGGAATGGCAAATATTTGCGATTTTCTGATTTTTTCTGCCAAAACATCTATCGAACTCAATATATCTTCTTGGTTTCTGTTTTTGAATAGAACAATTTCCCCATCTGCTCCATTTTCTTTGAATGCATTCAATGTATCCCATTCACAGTTTGTTCCAGGAGCTGCCAAGATTACAACGTGAGGTGTATCGGTTGGTTTCTTGGATTTCATTCTACGTTGTTCGATTTTTTTGTTTTCTATTGATTTGTATTCAATTTTTTCTTTTGGTGTGAATACTTTATTTAAAACTGTAGTGTAGCCTTCTAGTAATTTTTCTGAATCTAATTTAACATCATTTACGATAATTTCATCTGCAAAATCACCGATGTGTTCGATATTTTCGTCGTCTTCAATATATTCAACTATGAAACTTCCGTACATTGGGTTGTACAAATTATCGTATTTGATATTAAAACCAGTGTTTCCTACAGATTGTTCAAAAACATTTGCCAACAAGCCTTTTTTATCCAAGGCAATCGCGGAAATAATATTTTTGTTTCTGATTTGTTCAGTGATAAAACCGAAGTTTTCTTCCAATTTTTCAAGGTTCAATGTTCCATCTTCTTCGTAATGAGTTCTGATAAGACCGATTTTGCCCTTGCCTTTCAAATCATTCGTAATGATATTGTCAACATCTTCGTGTGTAACTGCAAATGAAATCATAGTTGGTGGAACCTTGATGTCTTCGAAGTTTCCACTCATACTGTCTTTTCCACCGATTGGCATTGCTTTGAAATGTTTGGAGACAGTGAATGCACCAAGTAATGCTTTCAATGGTTTGGACCAGATTTTTTTGTCTAGCATTTTTTCGTAATATTCTTGGAATGTCAATCTGATTAAGTTTTTGTCAGAACCCAAAGCGATTAGTTTACTGATTGATTCTATAACTGCGTAGTATCCTCCCAAGTATTGAGATTGTTCGGACAAATCAGCGTCAAATCCGTAACTCATCATGGATACAGTTTTCATAATTCCATCCATAGTAGGGATTTTTGCAACCATCGCTTGAGAAGGATTCAATTGCAATTTACCTCCCATTGGATTGATAACTGTGTTTCTTCCAATCGTTGAGTCGAACATTTCTATCAAATCTCTCTTGGATGTTATGTTAAGCATTTTAACTTTGTCGTAGAACTTGTCGGCATCGTCTGATTTTCCAGTCAAAATTTCTGGAACATCTTCTGAAACCACTTCAACTTCTGCGTTTCTATCTGAACCATTTGTATTGATAAAATCGTAGCTGATGTCTGCAATTAAATCTTTATCGTAGAACATTCTCATTCTGTTAGTGTCTGTGATGTCTGCAACAACAGTTGTTTCGATGTTCTCTGCGTCTGCATATTTTACAAATTCTTCCAAATCTTTCTTAGCTATTACACATGCCATTCTTTCTTGTGATTCACTGATTGCAATTTCAAATGGTTTAAGACCTTTATATTTCAATGGAACTCTGTCCAAATAAATATCTACACCATCGTGAAGCTCACCAATCGCAACGCTCACTCCACCGGCTCCGAAGTCGTTACATTTTTTGATCAAACTTGCAAGTTCAGGAATTCTGAAAAGTCTTTGGATTTTTCTTTCTTCAGGTGCGTTACCTTTTTGAACTTGTGCGGATTCTGTTTTGATACTTGTAACTTTGTGGCTTTTTGATGAACCTGTCGCTCCACCAATTCCGTCACGTCCAGTTCTTCCGCCAAGTAAAATTACGATGTCTCCTTTTTCAGGTTCAATTCTCTTGACATTTTCAATTGGTGCTGCAGCCATAACAGCTCCACATTCCAATCTCTTAGCAACATATCCGTCATGGTAAATTTCATCTACAAATCCAGTTGCCAAACCAATTTGGTTTCCGTAAGAAGAATATCCCTTCGCAGCTTCTTGTGTAATTTTTATTTGAGGAAGTTTACCATCCATCGTGTCTTCCAATGAAGTAAGAGGATTTCCTGCTCCTGTGATTCTCATAGCTTGGTAAACGAATGCTCTACCGCTTAGTGGGTCTCTGATTGCTCCACCCAAGCATGTACTTGCGCCACCGAATGGTTCGATTTCTGTTGGGTGATTGTGTGTTTCGTTTTTGAACATCAGCAAATAATCTCTAGTTTCATAGGCGCCATTTACTTCTACGCGAACTTTGATTTTTACAGAACAAGCGTTGATTTCAGATGAAATTTCCAAATCATCAAATTCGTTTTTGCTTCTCATGTATTTGGACAAAATCGTTCCAAAACTCATAAGATTGATTGGTTTTTCTATGTTTAATTCTTCTCTAACTTTCAAATATTCTTCAAAACTGTTGTGAATTGCTTCGTCTAACTTAGTCTTACAGTCAAAGTCGATATCCAAGAAAGTGTTAAAAGTTGTGTGTCTACAGTGATCTGACCAGTAGGTATCCAAAATCTTGATTTCTGTTTCGTTTGGATCACGGTCTTCTGATTTGAAGTAATCTCTGATGTATTTCAAATCTTCGTCATTCATCGCCAATGAGTGATCGTCGACGAATTTTTGAAGCTCATCATCTTTCATATCTCTGAAACCATTGTATGTTTCGTTTTCCAAATTCTTAGGATTTTCTTGTTTCAAAGTTGTTGGAATTCCAAGCAAACTAACCTTGTGGCTGTCAACAGGATTTACCAAATATTTTTCGATTTTTTCCAAATCTTGTTTGCTGGCGCCTTCGATTTCGTAAACTGTCGATGTCTTGCAGTCGACATCTTCATCCAAAATCAAACTCAATGTATCAAGCACACCTTGTTTTCTTTGGTCGAATTGTCCTGGCAAATATTCCACAGCGATTGCGTTTTTCATATCAGCTTGTAATTTCAACGCATCTTCTCCGTAGAACACATCGTCTACAGATTTTTCGCTAAGGACTGTGTCGACAATTTTTCCCAAATTATCATCACTAATTTCCAAATCGTATCTCTTGTAAATTACGAATTTATCCAAATCAATTCCAAGTAAGTTTTCAATTTGCTTTTTCTTTTCCTTAGATTCATAATCGTATTCGTCTTTTTTTCTGACATAAACTCTTTTAACTCTAGGACCAATATCAGTTCTGTGATACATGTTTTTAAAATCCACCTTTTCTATATCTTCATAACAAGCCTTAATAACATCATCGAAATTCTTTTTAGAATTTACAATATTTAACACACGGCCGCCATTTGTAACGATTTTTCCGTCGACTTTTTTCGTTCCTGCATGGAAAACAACACTGTCCATATCAGAAATTGTAATCTCATCGCCCTTGTCGTAACTTTCTGGATATCCACCAGCACTTAGAACAACGCAAAGCGCCTTGTTGTCATTTATTTTCAAATCGACATCGGATAGCTTTCCTTCGCTTGTTTTCATCATAATATCTAACAAATCGTTGTCTATAAGTTCAAGCACAACTTGAGTTTCGGGATCTCCAAATCTCGCGTTGAATTCCAAAACGTAAATTCCATCATCAGTAATCATAAATCCAATGAACAACAACCCTCTGAAATCAATGTTTTCTTCTTTTAATCCTGTGAGAATTTTATCCAATACGCTTTTTTTGATTCTATCTACAAATACTTCTGCCTCGACATTTGGAGCGTAAGTTCCCATGCCGCCAGTGTTTGCTCCCATTTCTCTTTCGAAAATTTTCTTGTGATCCTTCGCAGTTGGAAGTGGAAGAATTGTCTTAGAATCAGTAAAGCACAACAAACTCATTTCAAATCCATCGAGGAATTGTTCGATGACAACCATGTTGTCTTTTTCTAGTACATCTTTTAAAATTTTCTTCAAATCATCAGAATTATCTACAATGTAGACACCTTTTCCAGCTGCAAGTCCGTCTCTTTTAACGACAACTTTGCCATTTTCTTCCAACAATTTATTTGCAAAATCATAAGACTCATCAAAATCTTTGGTCTCCAAATACTTAGCTGTATTGATGTCGTATTTTTCCAAGAATCTTTTCGTAAATGATTTTGAGTTTTCAAATTCAGCGGCTTTTTTTACAGGTCCAAATATTTTAAGACCATTTTCTTCGAACAAATCTGAAATTCCGTCGCACAATGGATTTTCAGGGCCAACAACTGTGAAGTCTATTTCATTTTTCTTTGCAAATTCAAGCAGACCTTGCAAATCATCCGCTTGAATATCTACGTTTTCTCCGATATCTTCAGTTCCAGCATTGCCTGGTGCGAAGAAAACTTTCCTATTTTCATCAAAAGATTTTATTTTACGTCCAAGCGCGAACTCTCTGCCACCTGAACCTACAACTAAAATTTTCATAAAACCTCCCAATTTTTAATGTTTAAAATGTCTGTTTTTTGTGAACACCATGCTAATTCCGTACTCATTGCATTTGTCAATTGAATCTTGATCTTTGATGCTTCCACCTGGTTGAATAATAGCTTTTACTCCTAATTTGTGTGCAAATTCTACGCAATCAGAAAATGGGAAGAAAGCATCTGATGCCAATACGCATCCAGTAAAATCAACGTCCGGGTGATTGTTGGCTATGTTTTCCAACGCCCAAATCCTAGATGTTTGTCCTCCACCAATTCCCAAAGTGTGAGAATCTTTTGCTAGTACAATTGCATTTGATTTTGTGAATTTAACCACCTTCATAGCAAATTCCAAATCTTTTTTGTCTTCATCACTTGGTTTTTCATTAGTAACTATGTTGTATTCGTCAACACCGAAGTCTTTGTCTTGGATTAAAACTTTTCCATTCAAATACTTAATGTCTTCTTTTACTGAATCGTTGTCGAATTTTATCTTAACAAGTCTGATGTTTTTCTTTTTAGTTAAAATTTCAAGCGCTTTTTCGTCGAAATCCTTGGCAGCTATAATTTCCAAGAAAATTTGGCTCATTTCTTCGGCACATTTTTCGTCTACAACTCCATTGATGGCGATAATTCCACCGAAGATCGAAGTTGAATCTGCCAAGTAAGCCTTGTGGTAAGCTTCTGAAACGCTGTCTGCAATGGCAACGCCGCATGGTGATTGGTGCTTCAATGCAACACAAGAATTTTCTCCCAATTCGTCAGCTAATTCCACTGCAACATTCAAATCGTTGTAATTGTTGAAGCTCATTGCTTTGCCATGAATAACTTCGCAATCAGTCAATTTGCCATTTACAAATGGGTCTATGTAAAGATTTGCACTTTGATGTGAGTTTTCTCCGTATCTAAGTTCGTCTTCTTTTTTGAAACCAAAAGTTCTGTATTTGCTGCGTTCTCCAACTTGTTCTTGGAAATATCTTGAAATAACAGAATCGTAGTAAGCTGTCAAACTAAAAGCCTTCATTGCTAGTTTTTCTCTGTATGAATTTTCCACGTTGTCGTTTTTCAATCTGTCGATAAGTTCGTCGTAATCAGAAGGATCTGTTACAACCAAAACATCCTTGTAATTTTTCGCAGCACTTCTTATCAAAGTTGGACCACCGATATCGATGTTTTCAACGATGTTGTCGTGGTCACCAGTTTTTAAAGCGTTTTGGAAATCGTACAAATTAACCACAACAATGTCGATTGGTTGAATGTTCAATTCTTCTACAGTTTTCTTGTGTTCATCATTATCTCTCTTGTACAAAATTCCACCGTGAACGTATGGTGACAAAGTCTTCACTCTGCCTTGCAAAATTTCAGGGAAATTTGTAACCTTGGAGATGTCTATTACATTTACTCCAGATTTTTCGATTTCCTTGTAAGTACCACCTGTAGATATGATTTCATATCCCAATTCTTGTAAACTTTTTGCTAACTTACCAACATTTGTCTTATCCGTTAGTGAAATTAATGCGCGCATGAACTCTCCTCCAATTTTTTTATAGCATCTTTCAAAATGCCATGTTCTATTCTCAAAACTTTCTTTGCTATCTCATCTTCCGATTTACAATCAGAAATATCCACAGACCTTTGAAGTAAAATATCTCCATCGTCTAATTTTTCATTCACGAAATGCACAGTTGCACCGCTAGTTTTTTCCTTATTAGCAAAAACTTTTTCGTGAACATGGATTCCATAACATCCCTTACCACCGTATTTTGGAAGCAATGATGGATGGATATTTACAATTGTAAACTCATTTATAATTCTCTTTGAAATTTTAGGCAAGAAACCTGCCAACACGATCAAATCTACGTTTTTTGATTTTAAACAATTTATGATTTCTTCGTCATCTTTTGAAACCAAAGTATCCACGTTGAAATCTCTCGCAAAACCAAGACCAGCTGCATTTTTGTTACTAACCACAACAACAATATCGCTTTTGAAATAATTGTCTTTTTTTGCATCCAACAGAGCTTTCAAATTGGTACCAGTACCTGAAATAAAAACTGCAATATTCATTTAATCACCTATATAACTATCGGATCTACTGGATAATCTCCATCAAAACAAGCCTTACAGAATTTGTCCATTTTGTCGCTGCTCGATTTTATCATTCCTTCCATAGAAATAAACGCTAAGCTATCTGCCCCGATTTTTTCACGGATAGCTTCGATATCCATGTTCGCTGCAATCAAATGCTTTCTGGAAGGAGTATCAATTCCGTAATAGCAAGGGAATTTTACAGGTGGCGATGTGATTCTCATGTGAACTTCTGTCGCACCAGCTTCTCTAATTCTTTGAATCAAATTAGCGCTTGTAGTTCCTCTTACAATGGAATCATCTATAAGTACAACTCTCTTTCCTTTTAATACATGTCTTAGTGGATTTAGTTTCAATTTAACAGCCATTTCTCTTTCTTTTTGAGTTGGCTTGATGAAAGTTCTACCCATGTATCTGTTTTTAACCAAACCTTGTGCGTAAGGAATGCCCGTTTTTTGTGCAAAACCTATCGCTGATGGAATCCCAGAATCTGGAACTGGAACTACCAAATCGACATCACATGGAGATTCTTCTGACAAATATTCTCCGCATCTTCTTCTGAAATTGTACGCATTAGTTCCATCCAAAGTTGCATCTTCTCTTGCAAAATAAACATATTCAAAGAAACAATGGCGTGGTTCATTTCCATCAGAATACATTGAAGAATTGGCTCCTTCTTTGTCTACAACGACAATTTCTCCAGGTTTTACATCTCTGATTTCAGTTGCTCCAACTATTTCTACAGCCGCATTTTCTGATGCAAACATGACATCTTCATCATTTTTCCCCATAACAAGAGGTCTAATTCCCAAAGGATCACGAAATGCTACAAGCTTATCTTTCAAGCACAACACAACTGCGTAAGCTCCTTTGATAAGTTTCATTGTTTTTTTGATAGCTTCAACTATGTCACCTTTGTAATATCTAGCAATCAAATACAAAATAACTTCACTGTCAATCGCTGTTTGGAACATAACGCCGTCTTCTTCAAGTCTTGTTCTTAAAATTTGGTGATTGATAAGATTTCCATTGTGCGCCAAGCTCATTTCAATTCCCTTGGCAAAAGCCATCAATGGTTGAGTGTTGTAATCGTGAGAACCACCAGCTGTCGAATATCTTACATGTCCAATTCCTACATTACCAACTAAATTATTCAAATTTTCTTCCTTAAACACATCGATAACAAGTCCCATGCCTTTTTCTCTATGTAGGTTTTCACCGTTACTAACGGTGATACCACAGGATTCTTGTCCTCTGTGTTGTAAGGAGTTAAGTCCGAAAAATAATTTCTTATTAACTTCGGACTTAGAATATATCCCTATAACTCCACACATCCTAGCCTCTCATTCTATTTAGAACTTCTTTGTAGCCTTCTGTCAAATCTCCTAAATCTCTTCTGAAAATATCTTTGTCTAATTTTTGGTTAGTGTCTTTATCCCACAATCTGCAAGTATCTGGGCTGATTTCGTCAGCTAATAAGATTTGTCCATCGTCAGTCTTACCGAATTCGATTTTGAAGTCAACTAATTTTAAGTTGATTTTCAAGAAAAATTCTTTAAGTAATTCGTTGATTTTCAAAGTTTCTTCTCTTAAATAGTCATATTCTTCTTTTGTGATAACTCCAAGAGCAATTGCGTGGTCTTCACACATCAATGGATCTCCTAAATCATCATTCTTATATGATAATTCAAAAGTTGGTTGATTTAAAACTTTTCCTTCTTCAACGCCGTATCTTTTTGCAAAAGAACCTGCAGTGATGTTTCTAACGATAACTTCAAGTGGCATGATAGTAACTTTTTTAACTCTCATATCAGTATTGTTGATTGTTTCAATGTAGTGAGTTTTGATGCCGTTTTTTTCAAGCATTTCAAAAATCATTGTAGTGATTGCTAAGTTTAGTTCACCCTTACCAGCAATTGTAGCTTTCTTTTCACCGTTACCAGCTGTTGCATCATCCTTGTATCTGATGATATATTCATCAGCCTTTTCTGTTAAATAAACTTCCTTTGCCTTACCTTCGTACAATTTTTCCATAATACCCTCCTAAAATAAAAAAATAGAGAATTCTAGATAGAATTCTCCTAAATTTTTTGACAATTATACACTTTTTTATTGGACGCAAAAATAGCTATCAATTTGCCTCTCAATTTATTGATAAGGCTTAGATCGTGATTTGTAAATCTCAAATCAAAAAGCTTACATATGAAATTTATTGAAATATCAATAACGCTCATCATTTTGCCCCCATTAAAATAATTTACAATATATTATATCACACCAACCTATAATTTTCACCATGAAATGTAAAAAAATAACAAACAATTTCACACACTACATTAATGTAAAATTATTGTAAATTATTTCTCATTCATTTCCTTTGACTTTTCTACACATGCCAATTGTCCTTGAATAACAGCATTTCTAAGTCCGTATTTCTCCAAAACTTCCACAGCTTTGATAGTCGTCCCACCCGGAGAACACACCATATCCTTCAACTCTCCCGGATGTTTACCAGTTTCTATAAGCATTTTCGAAGCGCCAAGTACCGACTGTGCAACGAATTTATACGCCATATCTCTTTTCATTCCCGTTTGCACAGCTGCATCTGCCATTGCTTCCATAAATATAAACACATATGCAGGAGAAGACCCACTAACTCCAATCACACAATCCATCAAGCTTTCATCGATTACTTCGCTTTTACCAAAAGAATTGAAAATATCCGACACGATTTTCAAATCATTGTCGTTCATATTTTCATTCGGACAAATCGCAGACATTCCTTCGCCGACAAGACAAGGAGTGTTGGGCATCACACGAAGAATTTTTCTGTCAGTTCCTGTGATTTTTTCAATATCTGAAATAGTAACCCCTGCTGCAACAGAAATCACGATAGTTTCCTTATTAATATTATCCTTGATTTCTTCCAAAACCAAAGGGATAATGTGTGGTTTTACAGCCAGTATCACAACGTCGGAATTTTCAGACGCTTTTTTGTTGTCAGTTGTAGTGTTAACTTTTAGTTTTTGGTTTAAATCTATTAATTTTCCCGCAGATTTATTTGACACGCAAATTTTATTCGCATCTATTATATTTGCATTCACAACTCCTGAAATCATGGCAGATCCCATGTTCCCAGCTCCTATAAAACATAATTTGTTCATTAGCCCCTCCAAAATTTTCCTTAGCTATATTCTATCAGATTTCAATTTTATTTATCTTGTTTTGCTTACAATCGTATAGTTTTTTCTTTTTAAATATATTATAATTTAAACATCAAGGAGTAAGTTATGGAAGAAAAAAGGAAGCTTAAATTTATTTTATATGCATTTGCACTTTTATTAATCGTGGGCGTTATTGGCTATATGTTTTTGCTAAAAGTCGACTTCATAGATGCACTATACATGACGGTTATAACCATTTCGACTGTTGGCTTCGGTGAGGTAGGCACTACTAGTAATTGGTCAGAGGTTTTCTCTATAATTATGATATTTGTGGGTGTCGGCATCGTCGGATACGCATTTACTACGGTTGTTGCTATGTTTGTAGAAGGAAAAGTTAAAGATTTTTGGAAGGGAAGTAAAATGGAAAAGAAAATAGCCTCACTCAACGATCATTACATTATTTGCGGTTCTGGTGAATTGGCAGAAGTAATAATAAATAATTTTATCGATCAAAATTTGAATTTTGTTGTCATTACGGACAAACGTGAAGATCTTGATGATTACAGTCACCACGATATTTTAGTTGTTGAAGGCATGTCAACTGAAGAAGCAGTATTGGAACACGCAGGAATCGAAAGAGCAAAGGGTCTTGTATCGACGTTGGATTCTGAAGTAGACAATATCGTTACTGTGCTAACTGCAAGAAATCTCAACAAAAATATCTACATAATCGCCAATGCAATTACTAAATCGGGAAGCGAAAAGTTGATGAAAGTAGGAGCAAATAAAACTTTGTCCGCTGTAGAAATCAGCGGCAAAAGAATGGCTTCGTTGATGACTAAGCCTAATATTATTTCTTTTTTAGATGTGGTTACAAGAATTGGCGATGTTGAATTGGATTTGGAAGAAGTCGTGGTCAAAAGCGGCTCATATCTTGAAAATAAGAATTTAATTGAAGCCCAAATCCCAAATAAAACAGGTCTGATTGTACTTGCAATTAAAACAATTGAAGATAATAAAATGATTTTCAACCCACCAGTTAACTACACTTTCCGAATTGGAGATGTATTGATTGTCCTCGGCAGAGAAGATCAAGTGGACAAATTAAAACATTTGGGCGATGAAACAAAATAAGGCTATGCAAATTGCTAGCCTTATTTTTGTGATATTTCCATGAAATTATCCCTGAAAATATAATGACTTCAATACATCTTATAATTTACTCAAATTTTGCAATATCTTTAATATCTAACCTTACTGATTCATGGTGTTCATAATTTGATTTACCAATTGCGATTATAATCACAGGAACATATCTTTCCGGGTCAAGTCCGAAAGCCTCTGCAAGTTGGTCTTCTTCAAATCCACCAATAGCATTTGTGTCGTATCCATGAGCTCTTGCAACTAGCATAAGTTGCATAGCCATCAAACTTGAATCGATTTTAACTACATCATTCATCTTTGATTTTGAATAGTTCTTGTAAACTGGCATAAACAAATCCATCAATTGTTTTTTTACATCTTCTGGCATATAACCTTTTTCGACTGCCTTACTGTAGATTTCATCTGCTTTTTCGTAGCATTGCATATCTCCAAATATCAAAATCATCGCAGATGAAGTATCATTCTGTCTAACATTAAATCTTATCAATGGACGAAGCTTATCCTTTGCTTCATCAGATTCAACAACCACAAATCTCCATGGTTGAAGATTCACTGACGATGGTGCAAGTGTTGCTTCTTCTAAAATTTGTATCATTTCTTCTCTGTCAATTTTTTTGTTTACATCAAATTCTTTTACAGAATGTCTATTAAATACAACATCTTCAAAATTATTATTCATTAAATACCCCCTATTTGTTATTACAATTTTTCTTCAATAGATTCCAAAATCTCCATTAAATCTTCAATCTCTTTTTTTGAAATAGACACTGCAACATTGCACGGATTGTCCTTGTGATTTTGCTTGCAAATTTGTAGTTCAGATTTCGCATAATCCGTGAGTGTAACTATGATTTCTCTTGCATTGTCAGCGTTTCTATCTCTTGTAACAAATCCTTCTTTTTCTAAAATTTTGAGTTGACGAGTAATCGCCGCAGGATCAATTCCTATATGTTCAGCAATCTCTGTTTGAAGGCTTTGTTTTTTCTCATCCAGATATAACAATATTTCGTATCTGGTTAAGGAAAATCCTGTACTATTTTCAAATTCTTTTGTAAGATTTTGCTCCACACATCTAAGTTTGTGCAAAGCATTACTAAATTGCTTAAGTTCCATATTTTCCCTTTACATAATTGGTTTGATTTGTTCATTCATCCAATTGGAATCCTTGAACACTGATCTTCCAACTCCTACCAAATCGCATACTCCACGGTTCAATATGTCCTCTATATCATCACCTGTTTTTACTCCTCCAGTCAAAATTACTGGCACATCTACATTTTCAAAAATTGGCTTTGCTAAAAAATCGAAGAATCCTGCTCTTTTATCATCGATTGAGAACATACACATTCCACCAGAAATATCCAGAACATCCACTCCAGCTTTTATAAACTCTTTACATGCATGTATGCTATCGTCTGTTGAAAGTCCTCCATCTAAATAATCTCCAGCTCCCACTCTTATAAAAATTGGATACTCATTTCCTACTTTTTCTCTGATTTTTCTTATAATTTCCAAATGAATTTTAATTCTCCCATCGATATCTCCACCGTATTCATCTGTTCTTTTATTAGTTAATGGAGATAAGAATTGGTTCAATAAATATCCATGAGCAGAATGGATTTCCACACCATCAAATCCTGCTTCTTTTGATCTTACTGCTGCATCGACAAATTTATCAATAATTTGTTCTATTTCTTCAACATGCAGTTCTCTTGGAAGTTCTCCTGTCGATTTCGATGGATTCTTGATAGCTGATGGTGCTACTGGTTGTTGTCCGATAACTTCTTCACTAGTAGAACTACCAGCGTGAGAAATTTGCAATATTACCGATGAACCATTGGCTTTAACTAAATTTGCAAGTTTTCTCATTCCATCTATTGTAGAATCATCTGCTATAGATGTTTGATTTTTGCTGGCTTTTCCTAAAGCATCCACAAAGCTGTGTTCAATAATTACAGTTGAAAATAATCTGTTTTTAGTCTTTTCTTCATAATAGTTCAAGATTTCATCTGTAATATGACCGTTTTCGTCAGCCTTTGCAGTAGCCATAGGCGGCATTACGACTCTGTTTTTAAAATTAATATTCTTTGATTTCAATTCTTGTGATAATTTCATGTTTACCTCCATTCGTTGATTAGTCAATATTTAATACGTCAATTATTGATGTATTAAATATAATACTAATAATATATTTTGTCAAATGTATTTTGTTAATTCTCGCATTTTAAATAATTTACTTAAGATTTCGTAGCACTTCTTTTGTTTTATCCGCATTCATGTGATGATAGAACTTGCCATTAATCATAATATTGGGACCATCTTTGCATTTCTTGAAACAGTTTTGCGTTCTTAGTCGAATTTTCCCATCAGCAGATGTTTCATTAAAATCCATGCCAAGCTCTTTTTTCACAGTCTTCAACACTTCCATTGATCCATTCTTCGCACATCTCGGTCCCGAGCAGCATACAATCTCGTATTCAACCTTGGATTCTTTGATAGATGGAATGAATTTTATAATCGTCTTGATGTATTTCTCGTCAATTTCAAAAGCTTGTGCGATTTGTTTTTGGTGACTAATCGACACACACCCAAAAAAATCCTGGCAATTTCTGATTGACACCTTCGCTCCTTCTTGGCTACCCTTGCCAAAACTTTCCACAGTTTCGTCGAGTTTTTCTTTGAAAATCAGTTCTTCATTTTTTTCTTCACACATATAATCACCCTCTTGTTTTTATCATAATTTTATTATTTGGTTTGTTTGTAATTTGATTGCTAATATCTATAAATTGATCCAGACTTCGAAACACTTGAAAAATCGCCGAACGAATTGCAAATTCCTCGTGGGTATCTGGAAGCTTCATCATGTGGTAATGATTTTTGAGAAAATCAATTCTATTTTTTACTTTCGTCATCTCTTCACCATCTGTCAAATTTTCAGAAGTTTCAATTAAAATATCCGAAATGTATTTTCCATCTGAATATTCTGGCAGAATCGTCCTCAAATCATCATACATTTCTTGCAACAAATCCATCTCCCTTTCTCTCAAACGCAAATCACGAAGTAAATCCCTGCTGTTTTCAAACAAATTGTCATTCTCAATAATCGCAATATCAATAGCCCTGTCGATGTCTGCTTCAAGCTCTGAAATCTTGTCCTCATACAACTTCACATCCAAGTTTTGAACAAGAGATTCCCCGAACAAATTCAATATAAACTTCATATCGTCATCGATGCTTTCGATCAACCTGTTTAATTTGTCTTGTCTAGTAGGAGCGTAGAAATTGGTCAACATCGCAAATCCCGTCCCTATAAACACAAGAGCCATTTCATTCAAAATAATCGATGCATCAATTTTTCCGAAAGCTAATAAATGAGTCACGATTACACTTGAAGGACCAAGTCCCAGTTCTATCTTCAATAAAAAAGACACCGGCACAAATAAAAGCAAATACAATCCGAAAACCCAAGTTTTGTATCCTATTTTTTCAAATAAGAACCCTCCAATTAAAAGAGCAATTATTGCTGATAAAGTCCTCTTCAATCCACCTTCTATCGTAGCTTTTCTAGTATCAAACACATTCAGTATTGCAATAATACCTGCCGCAGCTGCAAATTCAAGAGATAACTCTTGCGAGACAATTATCGCCAAAAGTGAAGCCAATGCAGTTTTAATAGTTCTAGATACTATCGATTTTTTCATAATAAACTCCTATATACTTTCGTTGTATTATTTATACCCAATTTGTGTTTCAAATGGTAATTTTAGCCACAATAAAAGCACCTACATTGTAGATGCTTCACAAATTTTATTTATCCTTTGATGATTGTTGATCGTGCGTATTTAGCTTCATTAAAACATTTGTATGAGGAAGAAATGTAATATCTGCCGATACATTTCCATTGTCATCCCATTTTTGTTTTTCATTTTCGTAGGTTTGCCAATTCAAATCAAATATTTCGATCTCGTCATTTTGTGTGTAGCCAGTAAGTTTGTAGAATGTTGAAAATTCGTAATTATTGTCTTCTTCAAAAGTCACATATTTAAGTTTAATATTAGATGGTGAATGAATATATGATAAATCCTCAATCGGAGCTTTCATTGCATAAAAAGATCCAATAACGTAACAAATTGCACAAATCCGCCAAATAATTGTAGATGTTCTTTTTTTTTGATGAAATGACTCATTAACAATACTAAGAAAAATAAAATGATGAAAAAAACGCGAAAAACAATTTCGCAGACAAATCCCATCATTCCTTCAACGAAAAAACCTGCGGAATGATTTACTATCAAAAAGATGCTCGCTATAGTTGCCAATAGCAGTATCGAAACGACAATACCGAATATAATTTTTCTTAGAATAGGAATATTTGCTCTATTTTCCATTATTTTCTCCGTTTTTCGAACAGTTATTTCCCGAAATGTATGTTGCTCAAATCAAACTATTCTTTATTTTACAAGCGAAAATATTACTATTGATATTTTCATAATTATATTCTACTTCTCTATTATCTTTTTCTTGTAAATATCATATTATTGTTTTGTAAATTTTGTATTTGATTTTATGATAAAATATTACAAATCAACATCGATAAAACTAAAAGCCAACGTCATAATCATAAGAAAAATCGATAAAATAGCATACAACCTCGAACCCATTAATCCAGTTCATAATTTTCCCCACTCTTATCTCAATCTGCTACCCACAAAGCATCCCATCAACGAAATCGCGCCGTAAATAAATATATAAATTGTGGCACTTTCATTCATATAAATAAGTACGTAAGGCACGAAAATCGCCATAACTAAAAGAGGGTAAAGAATGTCAAAAGAATTCTTCCTGCCACACATTATAGCATTCACAAAAGTTATAACAGGAATTACAAATAATAAAATAAACATTCCACTACCCGTATCTTTCATTAGTAATGGCAACAAATAAAAACAGATTACATTGACCATTAAATACGGGAAAAGTTTTTTAATTCTATTCATAATATCTATTCCTCATCATCAACAGATTTTAGCGATTGCAAACTATATTCTGACTTTAATTTTTTGAAAAATCCGTCAATATCATAGTTTTTATTAAAAGAAAAAGTCACCTCAATCATTGATTTGTCATCCATATCCTCGTCAATAATGTCTAGTTTTCTCACTTCAACTCCTTGTTTAGAAGTAAATTCATAAAAACTTTCCTGATTAAAATTATAAGTATCGAAAATCATTGAATATGATTTTGTAGTTTTCTTATTAACCAAATCACTAATTCCTTTCAATGAAATTAAGGTTATTAAGCATATCACAGTAGCGATGATTGCTCCCTCGTAATATCCGAAATTGCTCCTGATAACCACAAAGTTGCAGCTGTAGTAAGACCTGATACGCCATTCTTTTTTGAAGAATAGTACCAGCTCCAAAAAACCCAATTCCACTTATAACTTGCCCTGCAATCCTCGCAGTGTCCCTGGCAGTGTCAGATGAAGACTTACCAATACCGTCAATTCCAATAAGCATAATCAAACACGCCCCAACACTTACAATAATATGAGTTCTAAAACCCGCAGCCCTATTCTTGATTTCTCTCTCTATTCCAATTACAGCTCCCAGTATCGCTGCTAATATTAATCTAGTTGCTACCAAAAAAATATCCATAAATTCCTCCTTATATATTTATACCCTATAATTATTGTGAATAAGTCATTTATGGAAACTAAAATAAAAAAGACGATATTTCTATCGTCTTACGCTCTCTATTTAGAAATAATTCCGTATTGGAAATAATTCAAATTGGAATTTAGCTTATTTTTCAAATTTAATAATATTTAATAAATGATTTTATTCCCTTCCCCTAAACTAACCTTGTCTTCGCTTTTAAAAATGGATATTGGAATATCCTTTTGTCCTTATTTTCCCTATATAAAATTTTTAAAATGAGATAATAAATTACACAATTTAAAACAGAATTCACTTTTAAAAACTCATCTATATTTGAAAATCTACTTGTATTTCTATGATTATTTGCTCCATGAGTGTAGAAATTTCTTGTATCTTTTAATCTCTTAGAAAAATTAAAAATAAAATTGGTATCTTCGTCCCAATTTGGAGTTATTTCAGAAAACACAATTTTAAGTTCATCTGGAAATTCGTCTAAAATTATAGCTAATTTTTCTCTTAATGTAATATGATTTTTTTGGTTTTTATTTAAAATCGTATTTATTTTTTCTTTAACAGATTCTTCGATTCCTGAGTTATCCATAAATTTTTTTATTTTATCTTTTGCTTGTTTGAATTTCAAATCTTTATTTTGTATATTTTCTTCTTTACCATGTAAAAAATTATCATAATAAGTCTCTAACATTTTAATTTGATTTACTACAATTGTTTCTATACCTAAACTCAAATTCATGTTTTGATAATATAAATCTATGATATACTGTAAATTATCTTTTTCTTCAAACCATTCTTTAAGTAAATCTCCGTATTCGTCTTTAATATCGCTTAGTCTTAGAGAATCAGTTTTCAATTTAGGGGCTTCTTCTAATACCTGTTTGAATAAAAACCTGCCATTATATATAGGACTATGATACTTATAATCCCCATTTTCGAGTTTTTCTATTCTCATTCTGTTAATTTCATCTTCTAAATACAATTCAAAATAGGTATATTTCCCAAAAGTTTGTGTTAAAAAGTCGATAAGTCTTAGTGCCCAATTTGCAATTTCAAAAAAACTTTTAATTTCTACTTCATTGTAGTTCTTTGTGTAAATTGATATATAAGGTTTAACATTTACCTGTGCTCCTTCATAAATTCTTCTATTTATATTTTGATCGTTCTTTAAACTTAAAATAAATTTCCCATCTAATATTTCATATTTATTATTCTCAAAAAAATCATTGTTATAGTGTATAGTGATATCCTTTAAATCACCTGATTTTTCGCACCACGGTAAATCAATATCGTACCAGCTATCCAAGTAATCTATTCCAAAATTTACTTTAGTAGCCATAATTTTCTCTTCGAGTTTAAAATTATTATGTACTGGGTTCTTATCCATTACATAACCTATGTTCGCAAAATATTTTTCTACCACATAACCTGGAACATTAAAATTATGGTTACAAATAAAGCAATTTTCTAAAATGACAAACAATCCTGAGCTTAAATATCCGTAAATACGATATATATTAGTTCTAAAATTAGATCCAAATTTATTAAAGCTACCATTTAAATCTAAATTAATTCTTCCTTCTGAAATTTCTATAGTACCTGGTATTACTTTGTCTGAAATATTCATACTGTTCTTTTCAAATAAATCTTCTAATTTCAATGCCCACATTCCATTAGTCTTGTAATTGTTATTTAATCTAAAATTATTAATATTTCCCATTTAAAACCTCGATAAATATAAACAACTTTTTAAATTATTTTTTCATTTTTTGAAATAATAAATATTCTAAATTTAAATCTTCTTTTATTTCTTAAAATAATCATTTATTTAACATGTTTTCAGAATACTGTATGGAGAAGATAAAACCCTTATAATTTGCCTAGCATTTATGAATTTAATTAATATGATTTTTAGCTTTTTTAAGTTCTATATTACTTCCTTCTTTTATTTCAAGGAGTTTATTTAAGTTCATATTAATCCTCCATTTTTAGATTCGCACGATTAGTTCACGATCATTATTGTTTTTTAGCTATTTAAAGCCATTTGTATTAATTGAAAAGTTTGATTTCACACGGTTAACTCACGATTATTTTCGATTACTTTTGATAATATTATACCAAATATGTTGGTTATGCTTGTTATTATCACATTAAAATTCAAATTCTACTTTTGTGTATTTTGGCATCCCCACTTCCATCCGCATTCCGGATTTTTGTGTTCAGCTCACACAGAGCCTTTAGTCAATTCAACTTCTATTTTTATTCCTGACTTAAATTCAACAAGGATTATGTCTACTTTTTTCTCGATGCATTCACTTAGTTTTCTTAAAGGTAATTTGTATTTCGCCATAAATAGCAATTTATGTTAATTTAAGGCAACATTTATGCGTAATATTTTTACCTTTTATTTATTATCTTTATCTAATATTGGATACTTTTGAATAATTTATTCCCATGCACATTGCTTTAGTAGATATTCATTCATGTATTTGGCGGTTTTTTATTCATGTATTTGGCGGTTTTTTATTCATGTATTTGACGGTTTTTCATTCATGTATTTGACGTGTTTTAATTCAAGTATTTGACGTGTTTTCATTCATGTATTTGACGATTCAGCTTTATATTTTTCTGTATTTACTACCTCTTCCTAAAATTATCCATAAAAAAGCACCTACAACTGTAGATGCTTGCATAAGATTAATTTTATTTTCTTCTGATCCGTGGAATTACTCGATTTACTTGTTTTAAATATATTTCATATTCTTCTCCAAATTCATTTTTTAACCATTTTTCTTCTGTGTTTTTCATTAATATTGTTAAAAAAGCCCAAAATACAAATGGAAGTATTAATAAAATATAGTTTGCTGTAAATAAAAGTAGACCTGTGAATATAAATATAAATGCTGAATAAATAGGATTTCTTACTATACTGTATACTCCTGTTGTTATCAACTTTTTTTCTGTAACTTTTTTATTTATTTTCTGAACTATTACTGCTTGTATCCATAAATATATTCCTAAAAGGATCATGAAT
This sequence comes from Finegoldia sp., assembly GCF_046991905.1. Lineage (NCBI taxonomy): Bacteria > Bacillati > Bacillota > Tissierellia > Tissierellales > Peptoniphilaceae > Finegoldia > Finegoldia sp. The sequence goes on from NZ_JBKWZF010000020.1 coordinate 41,264, forward strand.
ATTGCTGCTATAATAAAAAACATTTTGCCTTTAATGATTTTCCCTTGATAAATGCATCCATTGAGATGAAGCCATATCCCAGCTATTGTAAGGATTAGACATGTTATTACATATATTGGCCCGACACCGAATATCGGCATTTTAAATTCTTCTGATTTCATTGCCTGTCCTCAATTATTGTCCTAACAATTCAATAATTTCATCTTGTGCTTCTCTTCCTTCTTTAAAAAATCTCACCAATGGATAGCAGTGGCACATTCCTTTTCCAACAATAATTTCGTATGGTACGTGGTATTTTTCCATTGCTTTTTTAAAGGTTTGCGCAAAGGCATAGAGGCATTCATTTTCGCCGTAATAAAAATATGTTTTCGGAAAATCGGTAAAATCTCCTACAGTTCCATCTAACATATATTCAGGTATGTCTTCATCTCCTTTTGCGATTTCTCTTGCTGTTTTAATGTACGTCGGATCAATCATTACATCCTTGTGGTTAAGTTCTTTTAATTTCTCCCAAATTTCTTTATTTTCATCGACAGTTACATCTGGAATTCCTCCTGGAGAAACTGAAATAATCTTGCCTGGCATTGGAAGTGGTCTTCCTATGGCGTTGTTATGCAAAAAAATCCCTAGTGATAGACAAGCTCCTGATGAAAATCCAAGGACGCTGATGTTTTCTGACTTGTAACTTTCGGTCATCAGCCTATAGGCTTCAAATGATACTTCATATGTCTTATCTATCTTTACATTTTCTGAACAAAGAGGATAAAATAAAAACCATACATCTTTTCCGGTTTGTTGCATTATTCTTTCCGACAAAGCAAAGTCCAATTTGTCCGGTTGTGTTATCATTCCTCCGCCAAATAGATAAAGAACTGCGCCTTCGGAAGGAATTTGATTTTTTTGATATGAAATCAGTCTGTAACCCATAACATCTCTGTCATAAAGATAGTAATTTTTTCTCTCGGCTCTTTTCTTTGCCTTTTCTAAATCAAATACTATTTTTGCATTTTCACCTTTTGCATACTCAAGCATCTCTTCTTTGTTCTTTAAAAACATTTTTTTGACTCCGATAAGTCTTACAATTGTCGATGCAATTTTATAAGTTAAGCTCATTTTAGTCTACTCCAATAATAATAAATTAATCACAAACTTTACCAATTTCTTATTCATATAACATTGGTTCATTCTCTATCACCTGTGATAAAATAATCACAACAATCTGCCCCATTTGCTATCGTGCCTTTTCTATGTAAAACTCCATGTTGAAGACTTATCATAACCTCATCCAATTCACAGAATAGCGGCATTAATTCATGTACCCCAAGCTTTTTAGTGTATGTGCAAATAGGGCAGCGAGTAATTCTATAATAACAAGCGCCCTCATATGGTTCTCCCTCAAAATCGACCTTAAATGATGTGGGATAGAGCTTTTCTTTTTCTTCTGTATACCATTTATAATACTTAACTATATTTTTCTTATTGGCTTCTTTCCCCCTCTTAGTATTTAGATTAGTTAATGAAAAAAACCATTTGACAAAATACAGAGAGCGACGCATCATTTCCTGGATAGTCTCTGGCGGAATTTCTTTTTCGCTTGCTAAATATGGTGCAACAAATACAAGAGCGAACATCTCATTGTATGCCATGGGATTATCATCTCCGATATCATCTGCTTCTTCTACTAGTTTTCGATAAATTTTTTTGCTTTTTTTGAGGATATCCCTTGCATACTTTCTTCCATATTTTTCCACCAAAACTTTTTTCATAGGATGTTGAAACTGATAGAAATAAAAACTGTGATATTTCATTTTTATCCTTGCCTTTCTTTATCTTATCTATTTTCTTGCGATAAATACGACTTGTTGTTTTCTATCTAAATGATATTCAAAATTAAATCCCAATTTTCCAAGCATTTTTGTTAAGTCGTCGGGTGTGTATACTTCCATTTCTATCATATGCGCTAATTTTTTTACATCTCTTCTTTTCATAGATGATACTTCATTGCATATTAAAAATTGTCCGCCCTTTTTAAGCACACGATAAATTTCTTTGAAACATTCTTTTATGTCATTCCAAAAATAAATAGTTTCAAAAGCTGTTACGACATCTATGGATTCATCTTCAAAAGGAAGGCTTCTTACGTCTCTCAGCGAAATCTCGCATCTTCCAGCCTCAATCGCTTCTTTGTTTATCTCACTAGCCATCTTTACACTTGTTTCTGAGTGGTCAATTCCGTAAACTTTTTTTGCTTTAGTTAAAAAATATTCTATGTTACGACCCCCGCCGCAGCCCAAATCTAGGACAATATAATCGTTTTCAATATTTATGTAAGACCTTCCCCAACTTGCTAATTTTTCATGTCCTTTATTCATGCTTTTTAACATAAATCTGCCACCAAAATTGTCTTTCGGTTTTCTAAAATTTTCAAAAAAACGCTTAAACATTTCTCCCTCCTATTGATATCTGTTCTCACCTATATTATACCACTTTTTCTCATTTTGATTTAAGATTTTATGCAAAACAAACTGGTGTTGACGATAGATTAAGACTTCCACAACAAATTTCATATTACTTTTTTT
>NZ_JBKWZF010000021.1:0-7296 GCF_046991905.1 Finegoldia sp.
ACAAAGCTAAAGATGCATTAAAAGCTGCAGAAGAAGCATTAAACGGAGAAAAAACTCCAGAAGTAGACAAAACAGCACTTCAAACAGAAGCAGATAAAGAAAATGCTACAAAAGAATCTGACAAGTACAAGAATGCAGACCAAGCTAAAAAGGATGCATACGACAAAGCATTAGAAGATGCTAAGAAAGTACTAGCAGATCCAAATGCAACTCAAGATGCTGTCAACAAAGCTAAAGATGCATTAAAAGCTGCAGAAGAAGCATTAAACGGAGAAAAAACACCAGCATCTGATGCTGAAAAAGTTCAACCAAGTATTCCAGAAAAGACTGAAGTAAAAGATCCTTCTAACTTAACTAAGGATGAAAAAGACAAGGTTAAAGAAGCTATTGAAAAAGCTAATAAGGATAAATTCTCACAAGGAACTAAAGTTGAAGTTGGTAATGATGGATCAGCTAATATCACTTATCCAGATGGATCTAAGGAAACTATCAAGGGTAGTGATTTGGTTGTAGAAATCGCTGATTCACCTAATAGAAGACCTTCTAAGTCAGATAATCCATCAAAGGCGGACAACCCAGCTAAGAAATTACCAAAAGCAGGTATTGAATCAGAAGCTATGATGATGGCTGCTGCAGCACTATCTACTTTGGGTGGATTGTATGTTTCAAAGAAGAAAAAAGAAGATGAAGAATAAATTATAGATTTGATTCTGTAGTTTATTGAGATGAAGATACCCGATCGTATGATCGGGTATTTTTACATGCAGAAATTTATTTTCTGAAAAAATCCAACAAAAAAAGAGCCTATTACAGGCTCGCATTGCTTCGTTGAAGGTATTTTTTAAATTTTGTGAGTTCTTCTTGGTTGTTGATTTGAATCCATTTGTGTGAGTAGTGTTTTTTCATATTTGCGTAATTTTCGCACTTTTCTTTGCTACGACCATCTATGAGTATCCACTTGATGAATTCGAAGTCTAATTTTTCGGGACAATTGTCTGCCATGCTTTCTCTGGTTTTGCCATGGTACTTGAAGTAGCGTTTGATGGCTCTTAGAAGACAATTGAATCTGTTGAAGTTTAGGAATATTATGATGTCGGATAGGGCTAGTCTTTCTGTTTTCTTCAATTTGTTGTAGTTTCCATCTATTACCCAATCGTCTTGTTTCATAAAATTTTCTACTATATTGATTGCTTCATCTAGGTCTCTTTCTTGCCAGTTTTCTGTCATATTTACTTGATCAAGATGGAGCAATGGCAAATCGTATGTTTGTGATATGTCTTGTGCTAGTGTGGATTTTCCAGATGCGGAATATCCTATTATCGAAATTTTCACAGTTTTCTCCTTGTTTTAATATGATTATCTTCTTATATTATATATAATAGTGGGGCTAATGTCACGTTACTATTTTTGCATTTGATGGTATAATGTAAATAGTGATTTTTTGCGGATTTTTATGTGTATAAAAGTCTTAATATATGTTAAAATAATAATTGTTAATTAGGAGATGATAAGATGAAGAGATTGATACCTATTGCGATTTTGGTTTTGGTGTTGACGACGGGTTGTTTGAGAAAACCGGAACACTACGAATCGATGAGAAATACGGAAGTAACAGAATCTGTGGAAAATGAGTCTACAGAACAAGCTAAGTCTAAGGATTCAAAGCCGGAAGAAACTACTGAAAAGCCTTCTGAAGAAAATACTGATTCTAATAAACCAGAAGAATCTACTGAAAAGAAGACTATGAAGGTTACGACAGATGTTTTGAATATGAGAAGTGAAGCTAGCACTAATTCTTCTATTGTGACTAAGTTAAAAAAGAATGATGAGCTTAAGGTTATTGAAGAAACTAAGAATGATGATGGAACTACTTGGGTTAAGGTTGATTTTAATGGTCAAGTAGGTTTTGTTTCTAAGGAATTTTTGGGTGAGTAAATGATTGATGTTAATAGCAAGATAATGGCGGACATGAAGAATGGTTCGAGTAATATGGATCAGGCTATTGCGACTGCAATAGAATATGCGAGACTTGGTTACAAAAAGGTTGTGAGTGCCTCTGAGATTTCTACGAATGGTAGGGTTCTGACATCTGATGAAAAGCAACTTCTTATCGACAGGATTAATGAGGAACTTGATTATCAAAAGATTGATTTTCAAGTGTTATCGGGCAATTTGATGAGCTGTGATCCTAAGATGATGGAGTATTTTCACAATGATTTGATTAGTTCGATTAATTATTCCAGATATATTCTACTTGAGCTTCCAAGTACAACTGAATACAAGGATTTGAATAAGTTTATATACGATATCCAAATCAAAGGATATGTTCCGATTATCGTTCATCCGGAAAGATGCAAGTATGTCCAAGAAAATCCAGACTATTTAATTTCTTTGAAGGAAAGGGACTGTTTGGTGCAATTGGATATGAGTTCTGTGGTTAAGCCTAAATCTAGCAGGTTGTTCAAGACTGCTAAGGAGTTGTTGGACAGACAAATGGTGGATGTTGTGGCTACGGAATCTGAAAATGCATATGAGGCAGAATATATTAGAGATGGGATTAAATCTCTTCATAAGATTATAAATTCGGATTATTTTGATTTGATTATGAGACTTAATCCACAACTTATCGTAGAAGATGAAAGGATAGACAGGATTCCTGTATTAGAGAAGAAGAGCGGTGGAGTTTTGTCGAAGATTTTTGGTAAGAGGAGATAAGATGAGAGATAACTTATTTGTAAGAACTTTGAGAAATAGATTTGTGCCTATTGTTATGGTGGCACTTTTGTTCGGGATTGCGATGATTTGCTACGATGTTATGTGGGTGAGACCTGTGTACAGTGTGGATTCCAAGGTTGTGGTGAGTGCGAAAAGTGGCAACACTTCTACTACTCAAATAGAAACTGTGAAGTCTTTTGTTAAGTCTAGAATGGTGTTGACTGAAGTGAAGCAAAACTTGAAGTTGAGATCAAATGTTGAAGATTTGGGAAAGAAAATTAGCATTTCAGATGAAAATTCAAAGATTGTTAGTATAAATGTTGAGGATACTGTTATTCAACGTGCAAGAAATATTGCGGATGAATTGGCAGATATCACTGTGAAGAACGATGCAGATGAATACAGTGTTAAGGTGTTGGAATATTCTTCTGCTCCATTACAAGCTGTGTCTCCAAATTTGGTTAAGGACACTTTATTGGCATATGCTGTCGGATTTTTTATTTCACTGATAGCTTTTATGGTGAGGGAATCTCACGATGATGTCATGAGAGTGGGCACTAATGTTGAAGATTTGGGAGTAAATGTTATTGGGGATATTCCTTATGTTGATGAAAGGGGTGCGATGATAGATGAAGGATAAGACTTTGTTTAATGAACAATACAAATATCTAAGAACTAATGTGAAGTTCGCAGGGGCAAATATCAAATCTATCGTGGTTACTTCGGGATATTTCGGAGAAGGTAAGACTTCTGTGGCTGCTAACTTGGCGAAAAGCTTCGCTTTGTCCAATCACAAGGTTGTTATTGTGGATATGGATTTGAGAAGGCCAAGTTTGAGGAATTTCTACGATATCGACACTGAAATCGGCGTTACAAATGTTGTTGTGAACAAGATGGATTTCAATCTTGCTATAAGTCACGATGAATCGATATGGGATTTGGATATTATCCACGCTGGAGCTATTCCTCCAAATGCGAACGAACTTATTTCAAGCGATTCTATGAAGAATTTTATTCGTATTTTAGAAGATAACTACGATTATGTGATAATCGATACTCCTCCAATCGAAGCTTATTCCGATGCTGTTGTATTGTCAGCGATTTGCGATGCGACTTTGTTGGTGTACAAGGTTGGAGAAACTAAAAAGAGCGACATCGAAAAATCTATCGATTCAATTAGAAATGTCAACGGCAATTTGATAGGACTTGTACGTATTAATGAAAAGTAATTATAGGCTGACTGATTTTAGGCAAATCAGTTGGCTTATTTTTTATAGAGAGGAAAATTATGATTGAAAAATTACGCGAAAGGTCTCAAACGGTGTTGTTGAAGCCTTCGATTAGAGTGCTGTATCTGAGAAAACTTAGAGGTTCTGTAAAAAATCACAGGGAAGAGATAATCTCAGTGTTGAAGAAAGATATCGGAAAAAGCGAATATGAAGGTTTTATGACTGAGTACGCAACTGTGATGCAGGAGTTAAATTTCTTCATCAATAACACTATAAAACTCGCAAGAGCGAATAACACTTCTTTTGATTTGCTGACTTTCCCAAACAAAACGGAAATCAGAAACAGAGCATATGGTGTGTGTTTGATTATCAGTCCGTGGAATTATCCGTTTAATTTGAGTATGATTCCTGTGATTGATGCGATTGCCGCTGGAAATAGTGTGTATTTGATGATGAGCAGGAAGAATCCTAAGGTTAGAGAACTTATGAAAGAAGTTTTGAAGCCTGTGGAGGATGTCGTTCATCTTGAAAATGACAAAAGTTATGATGAGGTGTTGGAAGAAAAGTTTGATTTCTATTTTTTCACTGGTAGCAAAAACAGAGGACAGGCTGTGTATAAGAAAGCAGCTGAGAATTTGAAGCCATGTGTGTTGGAATTGGGTGGAAAAAGTCCTTGTATTGTGGACAAAGATGTCGATTTGGAAGATACAGCGAAGAAGATTTGTTGGGCGAAGTTCACAAATTCTGGACAAACGTGTGTGGCTGTGGACTATTTGGTGGTTGAAGAAAGCATCAAGGATAGGTTGCTGCATTATATACTGAAGGAAATCGACGAAAATTATTCTGATATATCTCAGATGTCTAGGATAAAAACAAAGGCGAAATACGATGAGTTCAGACGCATTATGATGGATAGGACGGACAGAATCGGTGGGAAATACCACGATGGTGAGATGATTATTGAGCCGTGTGTGTTCACTGATGCGACTTTTAATGATGAAATAATGAAAGATGAGATATTTGGACCGTTGTTGCCGGTGATTTCGTACTCTGATATCGATGCGATGTTGATGCACATCAGAAGAATGGACAATCCGTTGGCGTTTTATGTATTCACTAAGGACAAGAAATTGTGCGACTATATCACGAATTCTGTGGGCTTTGGTGGAGGATGCATCAACGATTGTATGATGCACATCTCCAACAATAAGGCGCCTTTTGGTGGATTTGGAAATAGTGGACTTGGTCATTATCATGGCAAATGGGGATTTGACACTTTTTCACACAAACAATCAGTCTATGTTTCCAGAAAAATCGACAATCCATTCAGGTTCAAACCATTTACCCAAAAGAAGCTAGATTTGATAAAAAAATTCCTTGGTTAATTAGAACGTAAGCTATTATATAGATGAGAGAGATTAGAGGAATTGTGATTGTGAATTTCTTCTTGTATAATTTGTGCTTGAAGATTATCATGGAGTTCAACGCTCCTATGAAACCTCCGATTATGCACAAGAATATCAGAATATTTTCAGAGATTCTGTATTTGTTGTGAACGGCTTTTCTTTTATCTATAAGGAAGGCTAGGAAAGTTATTAAATTGATTATTAAAAAATATATACTAAACATAACATCACCCAAAATTATTATACCATAAGGAGAGATATGAGATTAGATAGAATGCTTAGCGAGATGAAGATCGCAACTAGAAAAGAGATAAAACAAATGGTGAAGAAGGGGATTATCACGGTGAATGATGTGACTGTGAAGAAGTCCTCTGAGCATATAGATGAAAACAACGACGTGGTGAAAATCTACGACGAGATCATTGAATACAGGAAGTTTTTGTATTTCGTGATGAACAAGAGAAAAGGAGTTACAAGTCATTCGAAAGATCCTATGCACAAAACTGTGATTGACGATATGGGAGAGCTTTGTGTGTTTGATTTGAGCCCTGTGGGAAGGCTTGATTTGGATACGACAGGGCTATTGATTATAACGAACGACGGTAAATTTGCTCATAATTTGATTTCTCCGAAAAAAGATGTGTCGAAGAAATACAAGGTTACTTTGAGAGATAAAGTCGATGAGAAATACAACGAAACGTTCGAAAAAGGAATCAAGCTTATGCCGGAAGATATCATCACGAAACCTGCTACGATGGAAATTATCGACGATTATAATTGTTACCTTACAATAAAGGAGGGTAAATATCACCAAGTCAAGAGAATGTTTGAAAAAGTTGGCAATGAAGTTGTGGAACTTCAAAGAGTCCAAATAGGTGATTTTAAATTGCCAGATGATTTGGAAGAGGGAGACTTCAGAGAACTTACTGATGAGGAGTTAAAAATCCTTGGGCTAGAAGAAGAATAAAGAAAAAATCTCAATTTAACGTAAAAGTTGAATTGAGATTTTATTTTGTGCGCCTTTTTTTGAGGACGTATTTGTATAATGTGTCGAAAAACAAAAACAACGAATAAGCACCAGGGTCTATCACTCCAACGGAATAAATGGCGTTGTGACGTGCTTTTCCTTTCTTTGCAGACATTTCTGATGTTTGTTCACAAGCCATCTTGCAATCTACACTTATTTTTTTCATTAATCTAATTGTATTTTCATTTTTATTGTTTTCAAAGCTTTCAGATGCAGCGTGAATGCAATCTAAAATTGTTTTGTCATTTAGCTTACAATTTCCAACTAGTTTCACAGATTCATTTGTGATTTTCAAAATTTCACCGAACATTTTACGGTCCAATTCGTCTTTGCCATTTGTGTAATCTGAAATCTTATCAAAAACATATGAGTATATAGGTGCTGTGGCACCTTTTACTTTGTATGTAAATAGAAATGATAGATTTTTGAACTGCTTAGAAATATTTTCATCTTTAAAGTCGGGAAATTGTATAAAAAGTTCGCCGAAACCATTATTTAAATTGCTACCGTGATCTCTATTACTCAAATTCTCGTCCAATTTATTTAATAAGGAGCAATTAATCATCAAACATTCCTGATACATCTCGAAAACTTTGTAAATATCGTAATTTGTAAATCCCATAAGCACCCCTTTCTTACTTATTAATATTATACATGATTACAGAAAATTTTAAAAAAATTTCAAAAAACACTTGACAAGTATGATTTAGGAGCGTATACTGTAATAGTTGTCTGAGAGAGACGTAACAAAAACTTGATTAAGTTTACAAGAATTTAAAAAAGTTTTAAAAAAGTCTTGACAAGCTAAAAAAAGTATAGTATACTTTAATAGTTGTCACTTGAGGCAACAAAATAATTTAACAAAGAACCTTAATAAATTAAATAAAGTAAATACTTTGAGAGAAGTACAAACCAAACA
>NZ_JBKWZF010000021.1:8966-11031 GCF_046991905.1 Finegoldia sp.
GCACATTGAAAATCGAATAACAGTATATATTTCCGGTCAAGAAACTAAGGGCGCAAGGCGGATGCCTTGGCACCAGGAGGCGAAGAAGGACGTGACAAGCAACGAAAACCTCGAATAGGAGCAAATATCCAGTAACTCGGGGGAATCCGAATGGGGAAACCTACTAGACACACTCTAGTATCCATACGTAAATACATAGCGTATGGAGGCGAATGTTCTGAACTGAAACATCTAAGTAGGAACAAGAAAAGAAAGAAAACTCGATTCTCCAAGTAGCGGCGAGCGAACAGAGAACAGCCCATTAAAGTAAGCCTAAACTGATAGACAAATCTTATGGAAAGAAGAACCAAAGAAAGTAACAGTCTTGTAGTCGAAATCAGAATAGAGACACTTTAAGAAGAGTACCACGGAGCACGTGAAATTCTGTGGGAAGATAGGGGGACCACCCCCTAAGGCTAAATACTACCTGGTGACCGATAGCGAATAGTACCGTGAGGGAAAGGTGAAAAGAACCCCGGGAGGGGAGTGAAATAGAACCTGAAACCTTGCGCCTACAAGCAGACAGAGGAAGAAGACTTCTAATGTCGTACTTTTTGTAGAACGGGCCAGCGAGTTACGATACGTAGCAAGATTAAACATTTAAGATGTGAAGTCGCAGGGAAACCGAGTCTTAATAGGGCGAAAGTTGCGTGTTGTAGACCCGAAACCGGGTGATCTATCCATGGGCAGAGTGAAGGTAAAGTAAAATTTACTGGAGGCTCGAACCGGGTAGCGTTTAAAAGCTATCGGATGACCTGTGGATAGGGGTGAAAAGCCAATCGAACTCGGATATAGCTGGTTCTCCTCGAAATAGCTTTAGGGCTAGCCTTGTTTTAGATTACAGGAGGTAGAGCACTGAATAGTCTAGGGGAAGTAATTCTACCGAAACTTATCAAACTCCGAATGCCTGAAAATCGATGAACAGGAGTCAGACCATGAGGGATAAGCTTCATAGTCAAAAGGGAAACAGCCCAGACCACCAGTTAAGGTCCCAAAATACAGATTAAGTGGGAAAGGATGTAATACTACTCAGACAACCAGGATGTTGGCTCAGAAGCAGCCATACATTTAAAGAGTGCGTAATAGCTCACTGGTCAAGTGGTAATGCGCCGAAGATGAACGGGGCTAAATCTGATACCGAAACTGTGGGATAGAAAAGCAATTATGCGAGAAGTATGGTTAAGATTAGGAAATATATCAACTAGTAAAGTAAGAGAGAAAAGACACAAACTAAAACTATTAAACGATACAATTTCTAAAACACTTAACAACATACAACTGGCATAATAGCTTTTCTATCGGTAGAGGAGCGTTGTATATGAGAAGAAGCAAAAAGCGTAAGCAATTGTGGATTATATACAAGTGAGAATGCTGGCATGAGTAGCGAAAAGGGATGTGAGAATCATCCCCGTCGAAAGCCCAAGGATTCCTGAGCAAGGCTCGTCCTCTCAGGGTAAGTCGGGACCTAAGGCGAGGCCGAAAGGCGTAGTCGATGGACAACAGGTAGAAATTCCTGTACTACAAGATTGTGATTGAGAGAAGTACTGACGCAGAAGGAAAAGTCGAGCGTGTGAATGGTTGTGCACGTCCAAATAACAAGCCAGAATATACAGGCAAATCCGTATATTCGTTAACGTAAGTTATGATGGGGAGCAGAAAGATGCGAAGCGACAGATTCAAACTGCCAAGAAAAGGTGCTATCGAATAATCTTGTACCCGTACCGCAAACCGACACAGGTAGGCAAGAAGAGAATTCTAAGACGCGCGGAAGAACCTTTGTTAAGGAACTCGGCAAAATAATCCCGTAAGTTAGCGAGAAGGGATGCCTAAGAAATTAGGTCGCAGAGAATAGGCCCAAGCGACTGTTTACCAAAAACACAAGTATCTGCTAAATCGAAAGATGAAGTATAGGTGCTGACACCTGCCCGGTGCTGGAAGGTCAAGGGGACTTGTTAGAGCAATCGAAGCAACGAACTTAAGCCCCAGTAAACGGCGGCCGTAACTATAACGGTCCTAAGGTAGCGAA
>NZ_JBKWZF010000021.1:13069-36142 GCF_046991905.1 Finegoldia sp.
CTACGAAAATAAATAAATTCTAAGCTTGTGAACCTAAAATTGTGAACTCGTGCTATGCACTCAAACAGCACAATTTTTTGACGGTTCACTTCGCTTGAATTTATGTTTATTTTCTCCGTATGATATTCTTAGCTTCGATCGTTTGCTCAAAGGTTTCGTGATGTTGGGATTTGCTAGACCAAGATAAAAAACTATTCAATAAAATCATTAGACTAAAAAAACAAGGGTGTAAGAGGGCAAAATGATAGCCACTAGGTTATCTAGTGGCTAGGTGTTTACTATTTTGCTTTGATTACAAGTTGTTGGTTTGGTCTTTGTAATTTTGCGTTTATGTCTTGTGGTAGGTCGATTTTTGCTTCTTTTCCTGCAGATTCTAAGTTTACTACGTATTTGATTACATCGTGTTCTTCTTGTTCTTCCACTTGTGCTGCTTTACCATTTACGTTGATTTTTGGTGCTTGTAAATTCAAGATTGTTTTTGCTTTTTCTGATGATTTTAAATCTTCTGGGATTTGTACGATGAAGTTTAATGTCTTAGGCATTTGTGCTACTTCAAGTGTTGTTTCTTTTGCTAACTCTTGATCATCAGCTGTTAATTTGTAGGCAATTGTGTTTGCTAATACTTTTTGCAATTGTTCGTTGCTCATTTCTGCTGTTAGGTCATTTACTAATACTTTTGAGCTATAGCCTTGTTCTTGTTCTTGAATTTTTGCGTTTAATTCTTTGATTTTGTTGTTAGCATCGTTTAAGTTTTCAAGTGCAAATTTCTTATCTGTTTCTACTTCTTTTAATTTGCTTTCTAATTCTGATCCTTTTTGGTTAGAGCATGATGCCAATACAACCATTGATAATACTAATAATACTGTTAAAAATTTCTTTTTCATAAGTACCTCCATTTAATTTATTCCAACTCTTTTATTATACTATTAATTTAAGAAAATTTGAACTGCTTTTGTTAAAATGTTTAAAAAATCTCAAAATATTATTTTAAGTATTTATTTGTGAATTTAAGTGTAAGATAGTAAATATTATTGACAAATTAAATTCAATTTGGTATAATATGAATGTATATTTATATATATAAAAAGGAGGGTATATTTATGAGTAACAACAATGACTTTAAGCCTTTCATATCGGCTGATAAGGTTTTGCCAGAGCTTACACCGTTTTCTATTATTTTTGGTATTATTATGGCAATTGTATTTGGTGGAGCTAATGCATATTTAGGTCTTAGAGTTGGTTTGACAGTATCTGCATCAATTCCTGCTGCAGTTATTTCAATGGGAGTTATTAGATTGATTTTCAAGAGGGATTCTATTTTGGAAAACAACATCGTTCAAACTATAGGATCTGCGGGGGAATCAGTTGCATCTGGTGCTATTTTTACAATGCCTGCGTTATTTATTTGGATGAAGGAATGGAATGAACCGGCTCCATCATTAATCGAAATAGGGGTTATTACTCTTATTGGTGGTTTACTTGGGGTTTTATTCATGGTTCCATTGAGAAATGCTTTAATAGTTAAGGAACATGGGGTTATTCCATATCCAGAAGGAACTGCTTGTGCAGAAGTTTTATTAGCAGGTGAAGAAGGTGGATCCAAGGCTAAGCTTGTATTTAAGGGTTTAGGTTTGGCTGCTGTATACAAATTCTTTGCTGATGGTTTGAAATTATTCCCATCTTCATTGTCAAAAGAAATTACAGTTAAATCTTTCTCAGGTGCTGGTATCGGTATCGACCCACTTCCATCTTTGGTAGGTGTTGGTTATATTTGTGGTCCTAAGATTTCTGGATACATGCTAAGTGGTGCAACTTTAGGTTGGTTAGTTATTATGCCACTTATGAAATTATTTGGTGGCGACAACATCATCGGTTCTGCTGACAAGGCTATTTCTTTAATGACTGTAAAAGAAATTTGGGGTACTTATTTGAGATATATAGGAGCTGGTGCTGTAGCTACTGGTGGTATTATATCTTTAATCAAATCATTGCCACTTATTATCAGAACTTTCAGAGATGCTATGAAAGACTACAAGGCTCAAGGTTTAGGTACAGATTCAGTTCTTCGTACTGAAAAAGATTTGAGTATGAAATTCATAGGAATAGCTATTCTTGCTATCGCAGTTGTAATGGCTGTTTTACCAATTATTCCAGTTGGACCTATTGGCTCAATAATTATCGTTATATTTGGTTTCTTCTTTGCAACAGTATCATCACGTTTGGTTGGTCTTATTGGATCTTCAAACAACCCAGTCTCTGGTATGACTATTGCTGCTTTGTTGATAACTTCAATATTAATCAAGGCTATGGGAAATACTGGTCACGATGGTATGTTGATGGCTATTTCAATTGGTACTGTAATTTGTGTTATCGCTGCTATTTCAGGGGATACTTCACAAGACTTAAAGACTGGTTTCTTGGTTGGAGCTACTCCATATAAACAACAAATCGGTGAATTAATCGGTGTTGCAGTATCTGCACTTGTAATCGGTGCTATTTTATGGTTATTAGATTCATCTTGGGGATATGGTTCAGAAGAACTTCCTGCACCACAAGGTATGTTGATGAAACTTATAATTGAAGGTGTAATGGGTGGATCACTTCCATGGGGATTAGTTTTCGCTGGAGCATTCATCGCAATTGTAGTTGAAATTCTTGGAATTCCAGTATTACCATTTGCAGTAGGTTTGTATTTACCAATTAACACTTCTACAGCAATCATGACTGGTGGTTTAATCAGATTATTTGTTGACAAGAGAAAAGTTAAAAACGAAGAACTTAGAAAAGAACAAGAAGAAAATGGTATATTGTTCACATCTGGATTTATCGCAGGTGAAGGTGTTGTAGGTATTTTACTTGCTGCATTTGCTATAATTAAAATTGGCGACAAGACATTAGCAGATGTTCTTGACTTATCTTCAAAATTCAACATTGGCACAATTGGATCAATAATAGTATTCATATTGTTATTAGCAGTTTTAGTTAGAACTTGTATTAAAAACGTAAATACTAATGAAGCGAAATAAAAATTTCCTAGAATTTATTCCTGAGGTCAATGACAAGATAGAGTTTTATGAAAAAGATGATCTTGTGTATTTAGTAAAAAAACACAATCATATTTTTGATAAGATTGCTCAAAAGATGTTCTTCACACCAAAAGAATCCAACATCAAGCTTGAAAGTTACGGAAGTGATGTTTTCAGGATGATTGATGGAAAGAGTAATATTATAGAAATTGGGAATAAATTGAAAGAAAAATACGGTGATGAGGTAGAACCGCTATACGAAAGACTATCTCAATTCATACAAATTTTATATAACAATGATATTGTTAAACTCAAAAAGAAGTCTGAATAAGGCTTCTTTTTTTATGCAATGGTATAGTGCTAAAGGTTGTGTTGTATTGGGGATTGCAAGACAAACATGGGTAAGATTTATCGCAAACATCTCGCACGAATATCTTTGGGTAAAATTTAATGATTTCAATCGCTCAGCCTCACTTCAGAAATCTTCTTTTAGAAATAATTAATGAAGATTTCATCGTTCGAAGCGTCGCTCATAAGAAGCATTAAATTTTATATGGTGATATTCGTGAGCTTCGATTGTTTGCTTAAAGGTTTCGTAGTGTTAGGGTTTGTAGGACAATATAGAAAATTGTGATGAGGATTCGCTGTTCAACAGATTCAGAACACACAGGGGACAAGACCAGAGCAAACATCTTGCACGAATATCTAGACTAAGAAAATAAATAAATTCTAAGCTTGTGAACCTAAAATTGTGAACTCGTGCTACGCACTCAAACAGCACAGTTTTTTAACGGTTCACTTTGCTTGAATTTAAGGTTATTTTCTCCGTATGATATTCTTAGCTTCGATTGTTTGCTCAAAGGTTTCGCTAGATTGGGGATTGCAGGACAAACATGAGTCAATATAGTAGCAAACATCTTGCACGAATATCTAGACTACGAAAATAAATAAATTCTAAGCTTGTGAACCTAAAATTGTGAACTCGTGCTACGCACTCAAACAGCACAATTTTTTAACGGTTCCCTTCGCTTGAATTTATGATTATTTTCTCCGTATGATATTCTTAGCTTCGATTGTTTGCTTAAAGGTTTAGCTAGATTTACATTACAATAAAACAGGGGTTAGAATTAAAAAAATAAGGCAATATTAGACAATGCATAGAAAATCGTAGAATCAGATAGACCTTAAAAAGACAAGGAAAAGAACGCAAAAAAATAAGAGTCATCTTCCTTCTTCTGAAAACAACTCTTATTTTCCGAGCAAACTGCACTTAAACTGACATTTTGGTTCAATCATTCCTTACCAACTCCTTAATAGTAATATCTATCAGATAAACTTGCTTTTCAAGATATAACGAATCAATCTTTAAATCTTTAATTAACTAAAGTTTTCGATAATAGGATAAAATTTTAAAGTTTCTAAATTTTAATGTTTTAAGTTTAAATGTTAAAAGGTTCTTGTTTTATTTGTCTTCAAATAAAACGGGTAGTATTCCTGCTTTTTTCGTTTATATATCCTTTTCATCGGAATCAATAAACTTGAAGTAACAGTTCTGCTCTACAATTAAGATATCTTTTATTGTAGTATATATATACCCACTGAAAAAAGTTTTAAACACTTTTTTGAAGTTTTTTTGAAAAAATTTTAAAAATAATCGAAAAAAATTGATTTTGTTTGAAATTTACAGAAATGAGGTATAATAAAAAAAACACACGAAATAATTCATGTGCTATATAAGAAAGGAGTAAGGGGAGACAACTCTGGAAAATTTGAAGGCATGAGAGTTTTCCCCTCTAACTTGTTAACTAATTTAGATGTGAAGTAATTGTTTGATTATGAACCAGAATATTGGAATAAATATTGCGGGAATGTAATCCATGATTTTAAACTTTTTGATTTCTAACATATCTATACCAAGTAGAACTATCAACAATGAGCCTACTACTGAGATGTTTTCAATTACTTCTGGTACTAAGACTTTGCTTAGTGATGTTGATAATAAGAATATTAGTGTGTTCATCACAAGTCCCACAACCCCTGAAAGTGCAACTGTGAATCCGTATGTTGCTGAGAACAAGAATGTTGTGATGGCGTCTAATATTATTTTAAATTGCATTATGTCACTAGAATCGCTCAATCCTAAATTCAATGGAGCAAGGATTGCTAATGATCCGATATTTTGTAGCATTATTAATGCAATGGCGCCTTTCATAGACGATCCAGATGAGTCTGGAACTTTGTTTTGCAGGTATTCTACAAGGTTAGCTAATTTCTTATCCAAATCAAGACCGTTACCTATTATAGCACCGATAACCAATGAAATCAATATAAAAATAAAATTATTTGTTTTGATACTTCCTTGGATACCCATTATTAAAATACAAACGGCTACAACATCCATTATACTTTTTATTAATTTTTTAGGTAGGAAAGATTTTAAAACTCTTCCTAAAAAGGCTGCAACTGCAACCGCTATAACATTTATTATTATGTAAAACATCGTAATCCTCCACGAAATATGATAATATATTTTATTCAATTTGTAAAGTATTATTTTTATTAATTAACAATGTAGCATTTCAAAGTGATAAAAATATGAGAATGGAATATCACAATAAAACAAGCTACATAAAAGCTGCATATTAAATGAGTAAAAATATATCAAAAATTTTAAACTTAGGAGTTCGATATGAATGAAACAATCGAATTAATTAAAAATAAAGAGATAAATTTCCTTAAAGAACTTGATAATTCAGTGATTAGATTTAGGCATAGTCTTCCTCATCACAACGATAGTTTGCTGAACAAAGTTCTTGTGGAAAAATTCATAGCCCAATCTAAGATTGATTTTTATGATGAATATAAAAATTTATCTAATCATTACAATTACATATATACAAAAAATCAGCTTGTGGATAAGCGTTGCGAAGGTATTATTCAAATTTTCCAAGATATGGAAAATGACATGAACTTTTTGGATGATGCTATCAAAAATTCGGGAGATGTTGAAAAAGGGTTCAATTTCAGGTTTTATTTGAAAAAAATAGCCGAAAGCTACAAATTTTCTATGAGAAATTCAAATGATTCAGATAAAAGAACAAAAAGAGCGCATCTTAAATCTAAAAATAAGAGGGAGTTCATTATCAATGAGTATTCTACTGATAGGGTTTATTTTAATAGTGTCAAAAGAAGTTTGAAGCAAGTATACAAGAAGAGGATTAACACTGAGGTTAAGAAGCTTCGTAGAGACTTATACGATTTAAGAAAAAACATGAGGGTTAGTCCTGAAGATTACGATTTGAAATTCAAACCTTTATATCTTATTCCAGGTGTTGGTCAATTGCAGTTTAATCAACTGTACAAGTTTTTGATTATGATAGCGATATTTTTAGTGGGAGTATTTGTTCTAATTGGTGACACTGATATCGATCAAGTTGACAGGATTATTATAGGGATACTAATCGTATTAGAAACTACTAATATCGTGAATTTTAGAAGGATTGTAAAAGATATCGAAAAAGGAATCAGACCGAATAATTTTAGGGAATCTATCATCAATATAAGGCTTAAAATTAGGAATTTTTTTGTAAATAATGTTAAGTTGATTTATGCAATATTGTGTGGAATTTTCGTGTTGTTTAATATTTTCATCATAATATCGACGATTTTAGGGGAAAATTTGAGTTTTGTTCTGAAAAATTACGACAGGTTTTTCATGCAATTCGACTACAGGGTTGTGTTTGCGTGTCTTTTGTTGAGTGTGATGGTGTTTTCGATTGCAGAGATTGTGTCACTTATTGTTTGGAGGCTTTTCTCCAGAGTAGACAAGGAATTGAATCTTTTTGTTTGTTTGATGTCTATTGTGTCCATTTTCATGTTACTGATGTTTCCGAATGATTTTGTGTTTACTAAAATTTTCGGGGTATTTGACCAATACGTGCTTCACGATCAAAGTTTGATGCTTGTTTTCTGGTTGACTTTTGGATTACTTACAGCTGCTATTATAGCTTACAATGTGTATTCAATGCAGAAAATAGGGTTCTTTTCCAACAACATCAATTATTTGATGCACAATGACGATATGACAAAGTTTGAATACTACAGGTGGGTAGTTTTTCCAATTTATTCAAACAAGGTTAATTTGATTACGATTTTATTAAATTTCGCTGCATTTTATGTGATGTTCTGTTTTACGGGTGTGTATTTTAATCACATGGTTGACATTTACAATGAAGGTGCGATGGATATTTTAATATTTTTCGTTAGAAGACTGAATAGCAACTATTATTACGTGATTATATTTATTGTGGTTGCGATATTTTCGATTTTTAATTTGGGTTGGGATATTATTACAAAGATAAAGGTTAGAAGGTAGTTATGAATATTGTTTTTGAAAATTATAGCACGAATTATTTTGAAAATTTGAATGGCACAATTTCTGAAAATTGTCAGATTTTTTCAAACAAGATTACTTTGGATAAATTCATAGCTGTACTTATGAATGTAAAATATGCAAGTGGCAAGATGATGATAGACGGTGAGTTGTCCAACAATGTTATATCAAAGTATCGCGGGTTTTATGTTGTGGATGAGTTTATGTTGTATGAGCATTTGAATGTGTACGATAATTTGTCATTGGTGTTAAAGTCGAACAAGATGAGTCCTGTAACAATTTACAGGAAAATTGATAGTTTGAATGAAAAATTGAATGTGGATTTGGATAATAAGATAAAAGAATGTGATGAGGATACTATTATCAAACTTTTTTATGCGAAGGTGGTATTGTCCGATAGTCACTTTGCGATTATCAAAAACTACAATAATTACACAAAGATTTTTAACAAAAAAAACATCTATAAATTCACTTCTATGTTTGATGAGGATAATATTAACTACATAATTTTGCGTGACAAAAAAGAAAAATTGGTCGATGATTTGCCTATTTTGAAGCTTGGTAAAAGTAAGATTTCTCATGTGAAATGATTTGAACATTTTAATAAAATTATATATTTTTAGCTTTTTGAAAATATTTTATTATATATTTTTAGTATTATTTCCATGTGATTTGTGGTAATATTTAATAGGAAATTATACTATAAATTGTAGTTGGGTTTTAATAATCCACTATATACGCGATAAAGGGAGTAATAATGGAAATAAAGAAGAGAGATGGTAATATTGTCGATTTTGATAGGTCGAAGATAAAATTAGCCATGAAAAAAGCTTATGCTTCTGTGGGAATTTACGCAGAGGAAAATGAACTGGAAGCTATGGCTCAAGAAATTGAAAACACTATTGTGAACAAGTATCCTAAAAATCATGTGGTTACTGTTGAAGAAATCCAAGATTTGGTGGAACTTACTTTGATTGATCACGGTCAATACAAGGTTGTAAAATCTTTTATTTTGTATCGTGCAAAACACACTACAGACAGAAAAGTTATCCAAGAGTTCGAAAGATATATCACAGATGAAGAAGTCATCGAAATCATTAGATATATTCAAGAACACTACGATTCTACTAGGTATTCGATTGAAAATTTGTATTTGAAGTTTGAATCATTTGTTAAGCCTAATTTGTCACAATACGATATGGTGAATTTATTGTCCAAGGCTTCTGGTGAATTGGTTAGCAAGGAAGCTCCAAATTGGGAATATATCGCATCTTTGTTTATGAATTACAATCTGAAACAAAATATTAAGAAGTTAGAAATCCAATACGATATTCAAGATTTTAAATCTAAGATTAAGTTTTTGGATGAGAGAGGATTGTACGGCTCATACATCAGAGAAGTGTACACAGATGATGATATTGACGAATTGGGAAAATACATCGATGACGACAGGGATAAGTTATTCACTTTCAGTGCTTTGGATTTGATTATCAAAAGATATTTGATTAAAACTCATGACAACAGAGTTATGGAATCTGCACAAGAAATGTTCATGGGAATTGCTATGCATTTGGCACTTAAAGAAAAGGATAGAATTCATTGGGCAAAGAAGATTTACGATAATTTGTCCACATTAAAAGTGACTGTGGCAACTCCTACAATGAGTAATGCCAGAAAACCATTCAATCAATTGTCAAGTTGTTTCATAGACACTGTTCCTGATACTTTGGAAGGAATTTATCGTTCGATAAATAATTTCGCACAAGTTTCTAAGCACGGCGGCGGAATGGGATTGTATTTTGGAAAAGTTCGTGCAAATGGATCTGACATTCGTGGATTCCAAGGTGTTGCAGGTGGAGTTATCAGATGGATTAAACTTGCAAATGATACTGCTGTTGCAGTGGATCAATTGGGAGTGCGCCAAGGTTCTGTAGCTGTGTACTTGGATGTATGGCACAAGGATATATTGGAATTTTTGCAACTTAGAACGAATAACGGTGATGACAGAATGAAAGCACACGATGTGTTCCCTTCTGTTTGCTATCCTGATTTGTTCTGGAAGATGGTTCGTGACGATATCGACGGAACTTGGTATATGTTCGACCCACACGAAATCTCTGTGAAAAAAGGATATAATTTGGAAGATTATTACGGAGACGAATGGGAAAAAAGATACAACGAATGTGTGCTTGACGAAAGTATTTCCAGACGTAGCATTAAAGTAAAAGATTTGGTTAGACTTATCATAAAATCCTGGACAGAAACAGGAACACCATTCACTTTCAACCGTGATACTGTAAACAGAATGAATCCAAACAAACACAAGGGAATGATTTATTCTTCTAATTTGTGTACAGAAATTATGCAAAATATGAGCGAAATTCATTCTATAAGTGAAACGATAGAAACAGAAGACGGAGACGATATTATCGTTACGAAAACAAAACCGGGAGATTTTGTTGTGTGTAATCTTGCTTCTCTTGTTTTGGGAAATATCGACGTGAACAACGATGAAGAATTAGAAGAAGTTGTGGAAACTGCAGTTAGAGGACTTGATAATGTTATTGATTTGAACTTCTATCCATTGGAATACGCAAAGTACACTAACAAAAAATACCGTCCAATCGGTCTTGGAACTAGTGGATATCATCACTGTTTGGTAAAAAATAATATTATGTATTCAGATGTTGAAAAGCATTTGGAATTTGCAGATAAATTGTACGAAAAAATCAATTATTACGCTATTAAAGCAAGTAATAAAATCGCCAAGGAAAAGGGATCTTACGAATATTTCGAAGGTTCTGATTGGGAAAATGGTGAATATTTCAAATTAAGAGATTACAATTCTGAAAAATGGAACGAATTGTACCACGACATCAAGAAAAACGGAATGAGAAATGGTTACTTGATGGCAGTGGCACCAACTGGTTCAACTTCTATAATCGCAGGAACTACTGCAGCAGTGGATCCAGTTATGAGTAGATATTTCCTTGAAGAAAAGAAGGGTACAATTGTCCCACGTGTTGCACCAGGACTTAGTCCACAAACATTCTGGTTGTACGAAAATGCACACGAATTGGATCAAAATATAACTGTAGATGCGACAAGTATCAGACAACGCCACATCGACCAAGGACAATCGGTCAACATTTACATCACGACTGATTACACGATGAGAACAATATTGAACATATACATCAGAGCTTGGGAAAAAGGAATCAAATCCATCTATTATGTTAGAAGTAAATCATTAGAAGTGGAGGACTGCGATAGCTGCAGTGCATAATTTTTATGAAAAAATTATTATCAGTGATGTTGAGCTTGGCTCTTATACTTGGAGTTACAGGTTGTAACAAAAAACAAGAAAAAGTGGAAGAAAAACCACAGGTTGAGCAAGTTCAACCAAAAGACGATTTGAATGGCAAAAAACCAAGTGAGATTGATTCGTCGATAAATTACGACGAATACGTGGATACAAAGGACAAATTAATCAAGGTTATCAAAAAATTGCACGAAACACGCGGCAAACAAGAGCTTGTGTTCTTGGGAAATGACAAATCACAAGTTGAAAATTTCATGAGTGAATACGACAAGAATGATAAAAAAACTGCCGAAGATAATTTGGTAGTTGGCGATATGAAATTTGTGAAGGATTCTTCAATTGGTAAGCCTATTTTTTCCATGAAATTAAAATCGGTGTTGAACGAAGATTTTAGAGATGAGCCTTATAGCTTGGAATTCACTTACAAATACATCGACAAACTAAACGAATTGTCAGAAAAAGTAAAAGGCAAGGATGATTTTGAAACGGTGAAAAATTTGGCGAAAGTTTTGATTGACGATTACAGATACGATCCTCAACTTTCCTCGACATTTGGTTGTGATTTGTTGTTCAACAAAGAGGGAACTTGCAATTCTTTCAGCGAACTTGCCAATGATGTGCTAAATAATTGTGGAATTTATTCTGAAATTTGGTGGGTAGATTCATTGCCTGACGATGAATTAGACAAAAATTCCAATCCATATCGTAACCATTCAATCGACAGAGCAAGATTAAATGGCAAGATGTATTTCTTGGATTTTACTCACTCTACGATTTCACACAAGAACGCAAAAGACTACGGATTTGAAAACAGACCGAAACTTATAATGGAGAAATTACCAGAAGTAGAACGAGGAAAAAACCAACTATACACTGGATATTCAAAAGTTCGTGAACCTATTTTAGTTAACAAGGGATTTTGCGATGGACACTACAGCATAGACAACCCTTACGCAAAGTATTCTGACCTAGGATTGGGTTGGACAACTTACGATAAATTATTGGATAATTTGCGCAAAAATCCGTACTTTAAGTAGTGTAAAATAAATCTTGAAAAAAGTTTTTGAAAATTTTTTCAAAAAAAGCTTGACAAATATTTTTGGAGCGTGTATTATATATCCATAAGCTAAATGAATAAACATTAACGTTGATAAGAAGAGTATGCAACGAATGCTTTTACAGAGAGTCTCAGTTTGGTGGAATGAGATAAAGAATAGTTGTTGAAAATGGTCTTGGAGTTAGAAAAGTCGAATAGCATTTGCTTTTAAACTTTTCCGGTTGCATCCGATATCTTGTGCTAGGTATGAATACGTACTGAACAATGAGAAAATGCATATTTGTATATTTGCATATATGTATTTAAAAATAAGGTGGTAACGCGGATATATTCGCCCTTATGTGATGAATGTCACATAAGGGCTTTTTTTATTACAAAAATGAGGTGAGATTATGATTGAAGTATTAAGTTTGAAGAAAACTTTTAATACAAGTGAAAAAGAATTTAATGCAGTTGATGATGTAAGTTTCAAAGTAGATAAGGGCGAAATTTACGGAATAATTGGTTTGTCAGGAGCTGGCAAATCAACACTTGTAAGACTTCTAAACAGATTAGAAGAACCCACAAGCGGCAAAGTTGTGATCGATGATGTCGATATAACATCATTGAAGCAAAAGGAATTATTGGAAGCAAGAAAAGAAATAAGTATGATTTTCCAACATTTTAATTTATTTAATCAAAAAAACGTCTACGAAAACATTGCTTATCCATTGAAGCTTCAAAACATTCCAAAAAACGAAATAGAAAAAAGAGTTAACGAACTATTGGATTTCATTGGACTTAGAGACAGAGCAAAAAGCTATCCTAGCCAATTATCCGGTGGACAAAAACAAAGAGTTGCGATTGCAAGGGCATTATCCACTAATCCTAAGGTGATTTTGTCAGATGAATCTACAAGCGCACTTGACCCACAAAACACACAACAAGTTTTGGAAATATTGAGAAAATCAGTAGACAAATACAAAACGACGATAATAATGATAACTCATCAAATGGAAGTTGCAAAAGATGTTTGTGACAGGATTGCAGTGATGGAAAATGGAAAAATCATCGAAGAAAATTCTGTAGAAGAATTATTCAAAAATCCAAAAACAGATGTCACTAGAAACTTCATCAGAAAACTTGTCGAAGAGGATGAAGAAGAGATAATAGCTGACGATTTTAAGGGAGACGTCGTTAGATTAACTTATTCCCAAAAATCCTACAACAAACCATTATTATCACAAGCAGCGAGAATTTCCGGAATAGATTTTAGTATAATATCTGGAAATATCAACAAACTTCAATCCACAGGAGTTGGATACACAGTGGTTGAACTTATCGGTGAAGAAGAAAATATTCAAAAAGCAAAAGACTTTTTGACAGAAAATGATATTAGAGTAGAGGAGGTTAAATAATGGATGATTTACTAAATTTGGTATTAGAAGCCACAGGCGAAACATTGTACATGATTTTAGTTAGTACGTTTTTCACAATTTTATTTGGCCTTCCATTGGCACTTATTTTATATACAACTGGACAATCTGGACTTAATCCAAAACCAAAACTATACGCGGTATTGGATGTCATAGTTAACGTTACAAGATCATTTCCATTTATCATATTGATGATAGTATTACTTCCATTATCTAAGTTGATTGTAGGAACAAAAATAGGAACATCAGCATCCATCGTGCCATTAACAGTTGGTGCAATTCCATTTTTGGCTAGATTATTCGAACAAGAATTCTTGAATGTGGACAGAGGAATCATCGAAGCGTCCAAATCAATGGGAGCAAGTAATTTTAACATATTGACAAGAGTTTTGATTCCAGAATCATTGCCTCAATTGGTGTTGGCAATAACAAACTTAATGATAACATTGATTGGTTATTCTGCAATGGCAGGAACAATCGGTGGAGGAGGCTTGGGAGCCTTGGCAAAACGATACGGCTACGACAGATTTAACACAGAAGTATTATTGTGGGCAGTAGTTGTAATTATAATCTTGGTTGAAATTGTACAAATCTCAGGTACAAAAATTTCAAATAAATTAAACAAAAAAAACATATAGGAGTGGTAAAAATGAAAAAGAAAATTTTATTAGTAGTATTGGCATTAGCATTGGTATTAACATCATGTGCTAAAAAAGAAAGCAAAAAAGAAGACGGACAAAGTGCAAAACAAGAATCACAAAGCACAGAAAACAAGAAGGTTGTAATCGGAGTATCTCCAGCACCTCACAAAGAAATCGCAGAAAAAGCAAAAGAAATCTTAGCAAAAGATGGGATTGAACTAGAAATCAAAGAATTTGATGATTATGTAACACCTAACACATCACTTCAAGAAAAAGATATCGACTTGAACTTCTACCAACACGTTCCTTACTTGGAAAACTTCAACAAAGAAAGAGGAACAAAATTAGTATCATTGGGAGCAGTTCACTTGGAACCAATGGGAATATATTCTAAGAAATACAAATCTTTAGATGAATTAAAAGACGGAGACGAAGTTATAATTCCTAACGATGCTACAAATGGGGCAAGAGCATTAAAATTATTAGAAGATAACAAAGTAATCAAATTAAAAGAAAACGCAGGACTAGAAGCTACTGAAAAAGACATTGCAGAAAATCCAAAGAACTTGAAATTCACAGCTGTTGAAGCAGCAACTATTCCAAGAGCATACGAAGACGCTGCAATTGCTGTAATCAACTCAAACTTTGCATTAGAAGCAAAATTATCACCAAAGAAAGATGCAATTGCAATCGAAAAATCAGAAGGTAACCCATTTGCAAACATCATAGCAGCAAGAGAAGAAGACAAAGACAACGAAACTTACAAGAAAGTATTAGAAGCATTCCAATCAGACGAAGTTAGAAAATATATCGAAGAAAAATTCGATGGAGAAATAATACCAGCAAAATAAGAAACATTTAAGGAGGAGATTAAAGATGAGTTTACACGTACCATTTAGATTTGATTATGTAGGAAGTTTTTTGAGAAATGAAAAATTATTAAAAGCAAGATCTGATTTTGATAAGGAAATCATCACAAAAGAAGAGCTAAAATCAGTAGAAGATGAAAGCATCAAAGAATTAATCAATAAACAAAAAGAACTAGGATATCATGTGATAACAGATGGAGAATTCAGAAGAAAAAGCTGGCACTTGGATTTCTTCTGGGGATTAAACGGAATAAAAAGAGTTGAACTTGACCATGGATACTACTTCCATGGCAAGGAAACTTACCATACATCTGTACAAGTTGAAGGAAAAATCACAGGCGAAAATCATCCATTCGTAGAACATTTCAAATTCGTAAAACAATTCGAAGATGAAAACACAATCGCAAAACAAACCATACCTGCACCGGCGCAATTATTAGTTGAGTTATTCAGAGAAGATAATGCAGCAATAACTAACAAAATCTATCCAGATTATGAAAAGTTAGAACAAGACATCGCACAAGCTTACAGACAAGTAATCAAAGATTTGTACGAAGCAGGTTGCAGAAATATACAATTTGACGATTGTACATGGGGAATGTTAGTAGATTCTGATTATATCAACAGAAAATACGGAGAAGCAGTTTCATTGGATGATGAAGCCAACAAATATTTGAAGATAAACAACTTGGCACTGGAAGACAGACCAGAAGATTTGACAATAACAACGCACGTTTGCAGAGGAAATTACGAATCAACATATGCAGCAAGTGGTGCCTACGATAAAATCGCACAAATATTATTTGCACAAGAAAACGTAGATGCATTTTATCTTGAATACGATGACGAAAGATCCGGCGGATTTGAACCATTAAAATACGTTTCTGGAGATAAAAAAGTTGTTCTTGGACTTATCACATCAAAAAGAGGACAACTCGAAGATGAAGATGAAGTAATCGCTAGAATTCACAAAGCATCTGAATTCATATCTCTTGATAGATTGTGTCTAAGTCCACAATGTGGATTTTCATCTAACGAAAATGGAAACATATTAACAGTTGACCAACAATGGGAAAAGCTAAAATTAATCAAAAAAATAGCTGAAAAAGTTTGGGGAAAATAAGCAATCATATCTATCTCATTTTTATAAATTGCAGGCAATGAAAATTGCCTGTAATTTTTTTGAGCAAAAGGAAAGGTGAGCTTATTATCTGCTCACCTTGAAAAAATATGAAAGTACTAATGGACGGTAAGTACCTTCGGTTGTAATCTAATTATAATGCAAAAATCGATTTTTGTAAAAATTTTTTCTGTGTTAGGATTTTTGATTTTTGGGTATATATATTTTAATAATATAAGAGAAACGTTGCGGTCATTTTGCAAACGATATTATAAATATTTTATGGGAAACTTATTTATCAACTTGCGTATTAAATTATGTAACAAAACTGCAAATGTTTTCTTATAAATAATAGGAGGCACAATTATGAAATCTTATCCGACAAACAAAATTAGAAACCTCAGCTTGGTTGGGCATAGTGGAAGTGGAAAAACTCAACTCACTGAAGCATGCCTATACTTAACCAAAGTGATTAACAGAGTGGGAAAAGTTGAGGACAAAAACACTGTTTCTGACTATTCTAAGCAAGAAATGAAGAGGGGTATTTCTATATCCAGCTCTGTTATTCCTGTTGAACACAACGACATAAAAATAAATTTCATTGATACACCGGGCTATTTTGATTTTGAAAGAGAAGTGTACCAATCATTAAGAGCATCTGAAGCAGCGCTTATCGTTATAGATGCAGTTAATGGAATTGAAGTAGGAACAGAAAAAGTATTGCGTTATACAGAATCTATCGATCTTCCAAGAATTATATTTGTTAATAAGATGGACAAAGAAAACGCTAACTTCAACAAGTGCGTAAGTGATTTGCACGAAAGATTTGGTAAGAATATCATTCCATTCACTTTGACACTTGGCGAAGGAGAAGACTTCAAGGGCGTAATTGATGTTATAGACAAACAAGCTTTTGAATACAATGGTTTTGAATTCAAAGAAGTTCCTATTCCTGAAGATAGAGTAGAAGAAGTTAATGTTGTGTTTGACGAAATTTGTGAAGTTGTAGCACAAACAGATGATGATTTGATGGAAAAATATTTCAACGGAGAAGAATTTACACACGAAGAATTCAAAAAAGCTTTGGTATCAGCGTTACTTGAAGGTACTTGCGTACCACTTATAGCAGGTAGTGCTCTTACTGGAATAGGTGTTGATGTTTTATTAGAAATCA
Source organism: Finegoldia sp. (assembly GCF_046991905.1). Classification (NCBI taxonomy): domain Bacteria; kingdom Bacillati; phylum Bacillota; class Tissierellia; order Tissierellales; family Peptoniphilaceae; genus Finegoldia; species Finegoldia sp. The sequence continues at coordinate 30,087 of NZ_JBKWZF010000021.1, forward strand.
TCGAAAAATACATGCCAACACCTGACGATGAAAGAGCGAAATACGGATTCAGACATGCAGACGACAAACAACGTAAGTTCTCTGCTGATGAACCAATGAGTGCAGTTGTATTTAAGACAATTGTGGATCCTTTTGTTGGAAAGATTTCAATATTTAAGGTTATTTCAGGTAAAATAACCAAAGATACTTTAATATATAATTCAAGCAAAGAAACTGAAGAAAAAATTGGAGATTTGTTCTTCTTGCGTGGTAAGGAACAAATCAAAACAGATGAAGTTCACGCAGGTGATATTGGAGCTATAAGCAAATTAGTAGAAACAGAAACAGGAGATACTATTTCTGATAAGAATGATCCGACTGTTTACAAACGTTTGAAATTAAAACCTGCAACATTATTCTTTGCAATTCAACCAAAATCAAAATCAGATGACGATAAAATTTCTAGTGCATTAACTAAATTGCAAACTGAAGATTTGTCTTTTGTATCTGAAAGAAATAATGAAACTAAGCAATTGCTTATAGGTGGACGTGGAAATGTTCAACTTCAAGTAATGATGGACAGATTAAAAGACGAATACCAAGTTGAAACAGAAATTGTTCCATTGAGAATAGCATATCGTGAAACTATCAAAGCAAAATCAGATGTAGAAGGAAAACACAAAAAACAATCTGGTGGTGCAGGACAATTCGCAGATGTATTCATTAGATTTGAACCATTGACAGACTCTGAAGAAACTTTCGTATTCGAAGAAGAAGTATTCGGTGGAGCTGTTCCTAAGAACTTCTTCCCAGCAGTTGAAAAAGGCTTGGAAGAATCGTTAGAAAAAGGTCCATTGGCTGGATATCCAGTAGTTGGTGTTAAAGCAATACTTTACGATGGAAAATATCACCCAGTAGATTCAAACGAAATGGCATTCAAAATCGCAGCTCAAATCGCATTCAAAAAAGGTATCGAAGAAGCAAAACCAATTTTGTTGGAACCTATTATGAAAGTTACAATCAAAATCCCTGAAGAATACATGGGAGATGTAATGGGAGATATGAATAAACGCCGTGGTAAGATTTTGGGAATGGAATCTGATGAAGAAGGAAACCAAATCGTAATAGCAGAAGCTCCTCATAAAGAATTATTTGAATATTCAATAGATTTGAGATCAATGACTCAAGCAAGGGGAGAATTTGAAATGGAATTTGTGAGATATGAAGAAGTTCCTTCTAATGTTACAGAAGAAATAATTAAAGAACAATAAAATTAGAGATGCCCTTATCGTTTGATAGGGGCATTTTTGCGTGAGAGCGTAAGTGTTGAGATATTAGCGTGAAAGCACAAGGCTTACTTAAGTATATGTTAATCTATTATTTATTTCTATTGCAAATACATTTGATTTATTGTAAGCTAATATTGATATTATATATGAAAAATACATACAAGGAGTTAATATGAAGTTAAGGATTTTATGTCTGGTTATATTATCGTCTATTGTTCTGTCTGCTTGTGGGCAAGAAAAATTAAATAATAAACCAGAACAAAAAATTGAGCAAACAAATAATTCGAAATCAAAAATTACTGCAGATAAAATTATCAATGGTACAATGGTTATTGATTTTAAAGGTAAAGAACAGACATATAAATTTGATGGAGATTGGAAAGCTTTCAGTAATATAGAAAGATCTTTTCAAAGATTGATTTATGGATTTTCTTTTTTAGACGATTTTTTTAATGCGTATGAAGATACAAAGGATATTTCATATATAAAAGAAGGGTATTCATTGATTATTTCTTTTGTAGAGCAAATGGAGTTTGATAAAAGTAAAATGTCATGGCATGATGAAACAACTGCTCTTAGAATGACGAATATTCTAAACTTTATTAAAAAAACTGAACAATTAGATTTTAAATTGTCTAATAAAGATGAAGAATTGCTTGACGATAATTTGAAGAAAACCGCAGAACTTTTTGCATTTACTGATTTCTATTCTGGTAATAACAATCATGGGTTTTTTCAAGATGAAGCAGGTCTTATGTATGCAGTAAAATATGGTAGAGATGACATAAAAGATATATGCAGTAAAAGAATAGAAAAATATATTAAAGATAACTTTGATAATGATGGTGTCCATTTGGAAAATTCATCTGAATATCACTATGTGTTAGTTGCTGAATTAAAAAAAGTTTTAGATAATTATGACGAAAATGTGATTCCAAATTACAATGAATTAAAGGAAATTTACGTAAAATCCGCAGATTTTGCCTACCAAACTCTTCTTCCAAGTGGAATCATACCTAATATTGGTGATTCCTGGTCGATGAAGATTAATCTAAATGATTATTATAGTGATGATATTTTAAATAATAGAAACACTAACAAAAGACAAACTTATTATGAATCTGGTTATGACATTTACAAAAATATGGACAAAAAAGCTTTTCTTTTGTTTAGGGGTGGTTACATCAAGAATCCTCACCATCATAACGATGATTTGAGTTTTTGGCTATATAAGGACGGTAATATATTTACTGAATTTGGTTCGTATGGATATGAAGAATCTAATCCTCATACAAAATACCAAACAGATTTTGAAGCTCATAATACTTTAATTGTAGACGATGGAAATAAATTTAAGGGTAAGGATGTAAAAATAACAAAAACAGATTCTCCATGGGAAATGTCAGGTGTGACTAAAAGAATTTCAAATATTACTTTCAAAAGGAATATAAGATTTAACAAAGACTTATCAAATATTTCGATAATTGATACTGTAAAATCATTGGACAAACAAGAACATAAGTACACTAGACTATTTCACTTAGATCCTTCAATTCAACCTAAAATCAAGAAGAAGTTAGGAAAAAATGTTGTTGAACTTTATAGAGGCGACAAGCTTATTGGAAAGTTAATTACTGAAGATGAAGTGAGTTTAACAGATGATTTTTATTATTCTGTTTACTATCAAAATCCTCCACAAAGTACAAAAGTAATTAAAGTTGATTGTAATGGAATAGATAAAGAAATGAAAGTTGATATTGAATTAAAATAATTATACTAAGTAGAGAATGCCCTTATCGTTTGATAGGGGTATTTTAGCGTGAGAACGTAAGGCTTGCTAACGTACAAGCAAACATCTCGCTTGTGAAAATCTGGCTTAATCAGATTCAGTAAGACTAGAACTGACTAGATTACGTAGAAGTATTCTTCCTTGAAGTTTTTGTGGAGTGAGAAGTGGTTTTTGTTGTAATCAAGTAGTCCTTCTTTTTTCATTTCCATTAGTTCCTTCGATAGTGCACTTCTGTCGACGTTTAGGTAATCTGCTAGTTCTTGTCTATTAAATGGTATGTCAAATTCGTTGGTTTCTTTTTTTAGGGCGACAGAGCTTAGGTACACGGATAGTTTTTGTCGAATTTTTTTGAAGGAGGATTGGCAAAGTTTTTGTGATAGTGAATAATTGTCGTTAGATAATATGAGGAGAAGATTTTTGATTAATTTGTCGTTGTAATCGTTGTGATTTGAGAAAATTTCATTTGTTTTTATGAACAAGATTTCACAGTCTTCACTTGCAACTACATCTATGATTAATTTTTCGCCACTTATTGCGTAGGACTCTGCGATTATTTGGAATTTGTTCCTGTTTGAAAGTATCATTCTAATTCCCCAATAATTTGTGATTTCTAATCTAACTTTTCCTTTGAGTATTAACCCGAATGTGTCTGTTGTGTTTCCAGATTTGTATATGTATTGGTATTTTTTGTAGGATTTTTGGTAAATAAAATTTGAGTTTAATAGTTGTTCGATTTCTTGTTTTGAGAAGTTTTTAAATAATTCTGATTTTAATATTTCCATATTCATCCCTTATGTTGTTTTAACAACGTACTTTTTCATTAAATTATATTAAACTATAGATATAAAATCAAATGTGCTTTATTATATATGGAAACAAAGGAGAGAAAAATGAAAAATATTTTAGATACTATTGGAAATACAAGACTTGTTAGATTGAAAAACATAGGAAATGGAAATATTTATGTTAAGGTTGAAAAGGAAAATGCAACTGGTTCGATCAAAGACAGAGCAGCTCTTGAAATGATAAAAGGTGCGATTGATGATGGTTTATTAAAACCAGGCATGAAGATTGTTGAACCAACAAGTGGTAACACGGGAATTGCGATTGCAATGATTGGTAAAACTTTGGACTACGAAGTTACAATTGTTATGCCAGAATCAATGTCTATCGAAAGACGTAAATTGATGCAAGCTTATGGTGCGACAATTATTTTGACTGGCGAAGGTGGAATGCAAGCTGCTGTTGATAAGGCGAAGGAATTGGAAGCTACTGGAGATTATTTTATGCCAAACCAATTTGCAAATCCTTATAACACTTTAGCTCACGAAAAATACACAGGACCTGAAATTTATTCCGATTTACCAGAAGTTAAGGGATTCATTGCAGGAGTTGGTACAGGAGGAACTGTCACAGGCGTAGGACATTTCTTAAAAGGAAAAAATAATGATGTTAAAGTGTGGGCTATTGAACCAGAAGAATCGGCGTTGTTGAGCACTGGAAAAGCTGGTGGACACAAAATCCAAGGAATTGGAGCAAACTTTGTTCCAGAAATTTTGGACAAGGATATGGTAGATGAAGTTATCACTGTAAAAGGTGACGATGCTTTGGATATGGCAAGACGTCTTGCAAAAGAAGAAGGACTTTTGGTGGGAATTTCTTCGGGGGCAAATGTTGCTGGAGCATTAAAAATGTTAGAGAAAGTTGATGGGCCGATAGTTACTGTTCTTCCAGATACTGGAGAAAGGTACTTGTCGACAGAATTATTTGAACATGAAGCTAATTAAAAGATTATCTGAATATGGTGATTTTATTTTAAAAGAAGATCCTGCATGTCGCACAAAATTAGAAGCGATATTTATGTATCCTATAGTGAAGGCGTTGGTCTATCACAGAATCGCAAATTATTTTTACAGAAAAAAGCACACAACTCTTGCCAGGTTTTTCTCACAAAGAGCGAGGTGTAAAACTGGAATTGAAATTCATCCAGGAGCGACAATCGGCAAGAATCTGTTCATAGATCATGCAATGGCAGTTGTGATTGGAGAGACTGCGATTGTAGGGGATAATTGTCACTTTTATCATAACGTAACGCTTGGTGGTACTGGCAACGAAAAAGATCACCAACGTCATCCGATTGTAGGAAATAATGTTGTAATTGGAACTGGAGCGACTGTTTTGGGGCCGATTAAAATTGGAGATCGTGCGAAAATCGGCGCAGGTGCAATTGTTTTACATGATGTTCCAAGTGATTGTACAGCAGTTGGAATGCCTGCAAAAATAATAAGACACCATTAATATTGAGCACAAATCTCTTTGGCAATTAAATTTGCTGAGGAGATTTTTTTATTTTGTGGTAGAATGGATTTATAAGCTAGCAGGAGGAATTTATGAAAAAGAAAATATTTGCAATTGTAATGATGCTTTTAATGTTGTGCTCATGTAGCATTGGAAAAAGGGAAGTGTATTTGTATGGAGAAGATCACGATATAAAACCTATTTATAATGAAGAGTTAAACATTTTGAGAGATTACTACAAAAAAGGTGGTAGGAATTATTTTTTGGAGGATTCTCATTATGGTGCACAATATCTTAATTTGTGGATGAAATCAGATAATGATGAGTATTTGAACAAAATGTATGATGTTATTAAAAAATACGGAAACTATGATTATGATTACGATATCGAATATTTCAAGACAATAAAAAAAGAAATGAATGATATTAAATTCTACGGTGTAGATGTGGGACATTCATACGATATTATAGGCAAGGATTATCTTAAATTAGCAAAAGAAAAAGGCGATAAAAAAGATATTGAACTTACTGAGAAGGCTATAGAACAAGGTAAGAATTTCTATGACAAGGAAAAAGTTGATGACTTAAAAGCCAGTGAGTACAGAGACAAAATGATGGCAGAAAACTTTATGAATACATATAACAGGACAAAAGGAGATGTTATTGGATTTTTTGGATTGGCACATATAGATGGAATAGGT